>CAJXPH010000042.1 GCA_913057765.1 uncultured Campylobacteraceae bacterium | reverse complement strand
TCTACACTATCCTCTTCGTCGGCAGCGTCAGATGTGTATAAGAGACAGATATTAGATACTGAAGTAAATTATCTAGATTCTATGTTTAAAGTTTTAAGAAATAGGGATAGTTTTAATTTTACTTTAGGCTGTAGATTAAATTCTCTAGTTCAAGAGCTTTCACATCATGATAAAGACTTTAAAGAAGCTTTAGAAAAAGTTTATGTACATTTTGAACACATTATCGAGAAAGTTTTACAAAAAGCAAAAGATAATAATGAAATAAATCACCCGGATATAAAAGCTTTATCAATTTATGTAGTAGCCTCAATTGAAGGGTGCCTATCTACTGCAAAGAAATCTCAAGATGGAGTGGTTTTTGCTAATTGTATGGAACAATTAGAGTACTACTTTGAACAAATTAAAGAAAAAAAGTAAAAATCTTTTAAAACTCCTTGACTAATCAGTCAAAAGTTGTTATAATTCATTTGACCAATCAGTCAAGATCTTCTTTCGTCTCAAAAAGTTGACTGATTAGTCAAGAAAATAAAAGGATTTAAAATGAAAAAGATTATTGGAATTGTAATTTTTGGTTTTTCTATGGCAACTTTATTAGTAATGATGTATACTCCAGGTTCAATATTTTATTCTTAAGATTTATTAATTAAGATATAAAAAGTTAATAGCTTTAATCTAGTGTGTTAATCGAAAAAACTAAATACGAAGCTATTTAACAAAACCCCATACTATTACTACTTTTTTGTACAACTACTTCTAAATTATTACTATAGAATAAAGATATGATTATATACTCTTTTTAATTTGTTTAATTATAAATTTCTTATCACTTTTAATGTTATTATTTTAGTATATTTCTAATTATCTAGAATTTACAGCACGTAAGTAGTATAAGAATAACTAAATATGAAATAAAGGTAAAAAATGAAAATTGTAATTTTGGATAGATCAACATTAGGTTTTGATATTGATGTTGATATTTTTAAAGAATTAGGAGATGTGACTTCTTATGATGTTACATTTGAAAATCAAACTAAGGCCAGAGTAAAAGATGCAGATATTGTAATTACAAATAAAGTTGTAGTTTCAAGAGAAGTTATGGACAATTCAAATTTAAAACTTATTTGTATCACTGCCACGGGAATGAATAATGTAGATTTAGAAGCTTCAAAAGAAAAAAACATTGAAGTTAAAAATGTAGCAGGATACTCTAGTTCAAGTGTCGCTCAACTTTCTTTTGCAATGATTTTTCATTTTGTAGAAAAACTAAATTATTATAAAAATTATGTAGATGAAGGTAATTGGCAAAAGTCAGCAATCTTTACACATATTGATAAACCATTTTATGAACTTGATGGTAAAAGAGTTGGAGTAGTTGGACTTGGTGATATTGGATCAAATTTTGCTAAAAAAGCAGACGCTTTTGATTGTGAAGTAGTTTACTATTCAACAAGTGGAAAAAACAATAATTCATCTTATAAAAGAGTTGAATTAGATGAGCTTCTCAAAACTAGTGATATTATAAGTATTCACTGTCCATTAAATGAAAATACTGAAAATCTATTAAATTATAAAAATATGACAAAAATGAAAGATGGCGCAATTCTATTAAATCTTGGTCGTGGTGGAATCATAAATGAAGAAGACTTGGCAAAAGTTATTGATGAAAAAGAAATTTATTGTGGAATTGATGTAGTTGCAAAAGAACCAATTGAAGAATCAAATCCATTATTAAAAGTAAAAAATAAAGAGCAATTACTTTTAACTCCACATATTGGGTGGGCATCAATTGAAGCTAGAACCAGACTTATAAATTCAGTTGCTCAAAATATAAAAGATTTTCTAAGAAATTAAGAAATTTGAATATAAAATATAGAATTAGGCATAAATAAAATATTAATTAATGACTATTAATCTTCATATGATTATATAATTACTTTAAATCAAATTTTAATTTGTGCAGAAGGAAATATATAATGAATAATGATACAGAACAAAAAGTAGCAATAATTACTGGGGCTTCAAGAGGTATTGGACAAAAAATTGCAGAGCAATTATCTAAATTAGGTATATTTACAATTATAAATTATCGTACTAATAAGGAAGAAGCCCAAAAAGTAGTAAAAAATATTACTAACAATGGTGGTAAAGCAATAGCAATTCAAGCTGATATTAGTAAAATTATAGATTTAGAAAAATTGTTTGATGAAACAATTAGAATTTGTGGAAAAGTAGATATTCTTATTAATAATGCTGGTATTATGTCAAATAATACTATATTAGATGTTACAGAAGAAGAGTTTGACAAACACTTTTCAATTAATGTTAAAGGAACTTATTTCTCTTGTCAACAAGCAATGGAAAAAATGGAAGAAAATGGAAGAATTATTAACTTTTCTACATCAGTAACCGGTGTTATGTTCCCTGCCTATAGTGTATATGCAGCTTCTAAAGGTGCTGTCGACCAATTAACTCGCCAATTAGCTAAAGAGTTTGGGATAAAAGGGATAACCATTAATGCAATAGCTCCTGGTTCTGTTAAAACAGAATTATTTTTGCATGAAAAATCTTTAGAACAAATAGAATCAATGAGTAAAATGAATGCCTTTAATAGATTAGGAGAAACGGGTGATATTGCAGATGTAATTGAACTTTTAATTAGTAATAAATCTCATTGGATTACAGGCCAGACTATAAAAGTAAATGGTGGATTTATTTAAAAAATAAATATATAGAGAGTTTAGAAAATGAATGATTTATTAGAAGTAAAAGAAATGTTAGAAAAGATACCTCTTAATGAAGGGATGAATGATACTTTAATCCCTTTTATCAAGTTTTTTAAATCTTCAAATAAAGAAAAGTTACTACATAGTGTTTACGAACCCTCTTTATTTATAATATTACAAGGTTCAAAAGTAGTTATTATTGGAGATAAAACTTTTGAATATGACGAATCTTCTTATTTTATTTCTTCTACATATTTACCTGTATCAGGAAAAATTGTACAAGCATCTAAAGAAAAGCCCTTTTTATCCATCCGAATCGTATTTTCTTTAGAGCAAATTTTTGAAGTAATTGAAGAGTTTTCTTTAAATTTAAAAAAACAAGATTCAACAAGTTTCTCTGCCTCTAAGTATCCCCTAACAGATGATTTAAAGGATGTTATTTTACGGGTAGTTAAATTAATTAAAAAACCAGAAGATATAAATATTTTATCAAAAATGTATCTTAAGGAGATTCTATATAGGTTATTAATATCAAATCAAAATATAGAGTTGTTACAGTTAGCATTTGTTGAAAGTAATTCATATAAAATTTCGAAAGCAATTTCATATATAAATAAAAACTTGTATGATACTTTTTTAATTGAGGAAATTGCAAAATTGGTAAATATGAGTCTTCCTTCATTTTATAAACATTTTAAAATTATAACAGGGATGAGTCCTTTACAATATTCTAAAAAGATTAAGTTGCAAGAAGCACAACGTTTAATGAGCTTAGAAAACATGGATATTGAAGGTACAGCTTTCTACATTGGTTATCAAAGTAGCTCACAATTTAGTAGAGAATATACGAGTTATTTTGGTCAATCTCCTAGTAAACATATTAAGTCTTTAAAAAATAAAGATTAAGAGTATTTTTTATATTAGTAATTTTTTATCTTTAACTCAAACTATGATAATATCTCATAATGAATAAAAAACATGAAATACTAAAAGATATATTTGGACATGAAAACTTCAGAAGTTTTCAAGAGGACGTAGTTGATTCAATTTTAAATAAACAAGATGTATTAACAATATTACCTACTGGTGGTGGAAAATCACTTTGTTATCAATTACCTGCTTTATTAATGGATGGAGTTACAGTTGTAATCTCTCCTTTAATTGCTCTTATGCAAGATCAAATAAAAGCTTTAAATGATTTAGATATTAAAGCTTCAATGATAAGCTCTTTACAATCAAATGATGAAAATAGTAGAACTTTACAAGAGTTATTAAAAGGTGAATTAAAATTTATTTATGTAGCCCCTGAAAGATTTACTTCAAATGATTTTGTAGGAGTTCTCCAAAGAATAGATATTAACTATTTTGTAATAGATGAAGCTCATTGTGTATCTGCTTGGGGACATGAATTTAGAGCTGAGTATAGAAACTTAGATAGATTAAAACAATTTTTTCCAAATACTGCAATTGCTGCATTTACAGCCACTGCTACAAAAAAAGTAGAAGCTGATATTTCAGCATCTTTAAAATTAGAAAACCCAAAACATTTTAGAGCTAAAACAAAAAGAGATAATCTTGATATAAAAGTTGAGCCTAGAATATCTAATGGTAAAAAACAAATATTAAATTTTTTGAAAGCACATAGAGGTCTTTGTGGGATTATTTATACTTTTACAAGAAAAGAAACTGAATCTATAGCAAAGTTTTTAAGGGATGAAAACTATAGTGCAAAGGCATATCATGCTGGATTAAGTGCTGAAATTAAAAATGAAGTATTTGATGATTTCGTATATGAAAAAATTGATATAGTAGTTGCTACTATTGCTTTTGGTATGGGAATTGATAAATCAAATATCCGATTTGTAATTCATACTTCATTGCCTAAAACTTTAGAGAATTATTATCAAGAAATAGGGCGAGCTGGACGTGATGGCGAAATATCGTATACGTATTTATTATATTCAAAAGCTGATGAGGTAAAAAGAAAAATCCAAATAGAAGAAGCAATTGATAATGCCTATAAACAAACTGGACTTGATAAGTTAGAGTTTATGTATAGATATTGTGTTTCAAATAATTGTAGACATAGAATTATTGCTTCATATTTTGAAGATGAAATTGATGAGTGTAAAACTATATGTGATAATTGTACTAAAGGTGAAGTTGCACAAGTTGATGTAAGTGTTGATGCCCAAAAACTATTGTCTGCTATCTATAGGACAGAACAAAGATTTGGAATAAATTATATAATCGATGTTCTAAGAGGTTCAAAAAATCAAAAGATTTTAGAGTTTGGTCATGATAATCTAAGTGTTTATAATATTGGACATGAAAAATCTAAAAATGAATGGGTAGCAATTTGTGATAGATTAATTGATGACAGAGCAATTACTCTTGGAGAATTTAGAGCTTTAAAAATTACAATTTTTGGTATGGATATTTTAAAAGGAAATGAAAAAGTTTTAATTGATAGTGATAAATTAGGACTATTAATAAAACAAGAACAAGAAGAAGTTGAATTAACTATTGATGAGAAATTGTTTGAAGAGTTCAAATCTTTGAGAAGAAAAATTGCACTTGAGCATGAAGTTCCAGCATATGTAATTTTTGGTGATAAGACTTTAAAAGAAGTTTCTTCTAAACTTCCTACAACAAAAAAAGAATTTTTAGATATTAATGGTGTTGGAAAAGTTAGATTTGAAAAATATGGAAATGATTTTTTAGAATTATGTAAAACTGTAAAAGAAGAACATAAAGAAAAATTAGAAGATAGAGCTCCTTTAAAGAAATTAACAAAAACATATGAACAAACTTTAGAATTAGTAGAGGAGGAGAAATCATTAGAAGAGATTTCTCAAATAAGAGATTTAGGAATCACTTCTATTCTTTCTCATATCTCACTTTTATTTGAACATGGTAAAATATCAAAAGTAAAAAAAGAAGAACTTTTAGAACCTTTAAAAATACCCCATGAAATCAAGCAATGGATTGAACAAGGTTTAGAGTACGAAAGCTTAAAAGAATTAAGACAATATTTGTATTTATATGAGTATATGAAGAAGGAAAACAATTGAAACAATATTTAGATTTATTAGACCATATTTTAGAAAAAGGTGTTAAAAAAGAAGATAGAACAGGAACTGGAACAACATCAGTTTTTGGTTATCAAATGAGATTTGATTTAAGTGAAGGCTTTCCTTTAGTAACTACGAAAAAAACTTTCTTAAAAGCAATTATCTCTGAGCTGTTATGGTTTATTGAAGGTAGTACAGATGAGAGAAGGCTCGCTGAAATTAATTACAGTGAAAAGCGTGAAAACTTAATAGGTAAAAAAACAGTATGGACTGCAAATGCAGATGCCCAAGGGAAAGACCTAGGTTACGTTAATACTGACACTATAAAAGAATTAGGACCTGTTTATGGAGCTCAGTGGAGATCATGGCAAGGTATTGATGGGAAGTCAATTGATCAATTAAGTGAATTAATTAATCAGATAAAAACTAATCCAGATTCAAGAAGAATGATTCTTTCTGCTTGGAATGTAGGAGAGTTAGAAAAAATGGCTTTACCTCCATGTCATACTTTCTTCCAATTTTATGTAGCTGATGGAAAACTATCTTGTCAGTTGTATCAAAGAAGTGCTGATGTATTTTTAGGAGTACCATTTAATATTGCTTCATATGCATTACTTACTATGATGATTGCACAAGTTTGTGATTTAGAAGTTGGCGATTTTGTTCATACATTTGGAGATGCACATATTTATTCTAATCACTTGACCCAAGTTAATTTACAACTTTCACGTGAACCATTTGCCAAACCAACTATGAAAATTAATCCAGATATTAAAAATATAGAAGATTTTAAAATGGAAGACTTTGAATTAGTTGGATATGAATCACATGAATCAATAAAAGCTAAAATGGCAGTATAGAAAAGGTAGTATAATGAAAATTTCAATGATAGTAGCATACGGTAAAAACTGGGAAATCGGTTTAAATAATCAAATGTTATGGCATATTTCTGAAGATTTTAAAAATTTTAAAACTATAACTTCAGGTCATCATATTTTAATGGGAAGGAAAACTTTTCAATCTATTGGAAAACCTCTTCCTAATAGAACTTCACTAGTTTTATCTAGCGCTGGATTTGAACATGAAGGTGTTTATTCTTTTGATAATGTTCAAAAAGCGTTTGATTTTGCAAGAGAAAGGGGAGAAGAAGAACTTTTTATAATTGGCGGAGCTAATATTTATGCAACACTATTTCCTTATGTTGATAAAATGTATTTAAGTGAAGTAGATTATGAGGGCGAGGCTGATGCATTTTTAAAAGAAATAGATTTTTCTTCTTGGGATTTAGCAGAGCAAAAAGATTATGAAGCAATAACCAATAATGCTGAAATTGTAAGTCCTGCTTGGAAATTTAAAGTGTGGGTAAAAAAAGATTAATATGAATTTCTCAGATATAGATTTTAATAAACTTTATATAAAACAAAAACAAGATTCAACTTTTAAAATGAAGTCTCAAGAAGCTTGGGATAAAAAAGCACCGTCTATGAATAAAAAAGTTCATAACTCAATATATAATGATGAGTTTTTATCTATAGTAGATACATCAGATTGTGAAAGTCTATTAGATGTAGGTTGTGGTGTTGGAAATTTATCTTTAAAATTAGCGAGAAAATTAAAAGAAGTAAATTCTTTAGATTATTCTTCTGGAATGCTTGATATTTTAAAACAAAATGCTAAAGATAAAAATATTGATAATATTAAAACTATAAATAAATCATGGTATGACTCTTGGGAAGAAGTTTCTAAATGTGATATTGTTATTGCTTCACGCTCTATGGAAGTTCTTGATATGAAAGATGCTTTAACAAAATTAGATAATCAATCTAAAAAAAGAGTTTACTTATCTTATAAAGTTGGTGGTTCATTTCTTTCAGATGATATTTTAAATGCAATGCAAAGAGAAATTATAAAAAAACCTGATTATATTTACGTGGTAAATATTCTATATTCAATGGGGATAAATGCTTCTGTAAACTTTGTTAGAAGTGAAGGTCGAAGTACAATTTATACTTCACAAGAAGATTTTATTAAATCAGTTTCTTGGAGTATTGGTGATATTACTAAAATTGAAGAACAAAGATTGATAAAATATTATGATGAAAAAATAAAAGAGGCAGAAGTATTTATTGATTATGTTAAATGGGCTGTTATTTCTTGGAAAAAATAAAATAAGAAGGAATAAATCCTTCTTATTTTTATAATAAGTTTAAAGTCTCTGCTAATTTTCCAGCAATAATTTTGTAGTTTCTAATTTCTAATAATCTATCTTGACCTCTTACTCCTACGTGAGCAACTTCATCTTTTGAAAGACTAATTATAGACTCAATTTTTGCTTGAATAGATTTTTTGTCAAATGTACAAAACCATGCATCAAAATCATCAGTGAATAGAGTATTATTATTTGCATTATTTGTCATAATACAAGGAACTGATGATGAATAGTAATCTATAATTTTAACAGGTGTTGATGTATTAAATAACGGAATCTCAGGTAAAATTGAAACACCAATATCTGCATTTGCGATTAATTCTAATAATTCAGATTTATTTTTTGCATTATGAATTTCAACGTTTTCTGTTAAACTACTATATGAATTTACAACTTCTTGTGCATATTCTGGATCTTTTGTAGAGATAGTAAGTTTCCAATTACCTTTTTTAACATTGTTAAACGCTTCTAATACTGTTTCGAACTCTCTTAATTTATCTAATGTACCTGCATAGAAAAATCTTTTTTCTTCACCTTCATGTTGGATGTTCTCATGTAAAGTTTCAGGATCAATCGCTGGAGGACAAATAAAAGTTTTAGTTGTAACTCCTTCAAAATATTCATCATGCATTTGTTGTGACGTTGGCATGAATATGTCACATTGGTTGATAAGTTTAGTTTCTGAATAAGTTGTTAGAGTATTATTTAGATGTTTTAAGAAACTTGCTTTATTGTTTGCACGGTCTACTTGCATTTGAGCTCGTCTCTTTGGAAATGATAGTCTATATCCAACCTTATAATCATACATTCCACTCATTGAAATAACATGTTTTAATATCTCACCACTATTTCTAACTACTACATATGAGTATGAAGAAATATCGATACCACTTCTATCTAATTCTTGAATTGCTTTATTTTTATCAGCTGTTGGTAAAATAAATCTATGTTCATCTTTTTTTTCAAATTCTGCTTTAAATTCACTAAAGTAAACAATATCTACTTCAAAATATTCTTTTAAATATTTTTCAAAAAGTGGTCCTATAAAACTATGATCTGTATATTCATTTTGGTCAGTGATGTATAAAAATTTCTTCATCGCTTATGTCCTTCATTTATAATATAATTAGATTATATATTCTTATAGTCGCAAAAGCAAAGCATTTTGTAAAAAAAATCATTCTTTTTTAAATTTTATTTCAGCTAGTAACACTGCAAAGAGAATTAATGCTGCTCCATAAATTTGAATTGGTGTGAGAATTTCATTTCCTACAAAGTAACCAAAAATACCTGCACTTACTGGCTCCATTGCAAATATTATTGCTGTTTTTGTTGGTGTTGTAAATTGTTGCATATATGTTTGAATTAAAAAAGCATATACAGTTGCAAAAATTGAAGTTACAATTACTGCTTTTAAGAAAATATAATCAAAATCTAATTTAAATGTAACACTATCAAGACTTAGTGAAAATATTAGAGAAAGAATAGTTACCGTTAAAAATTGAAATAACACTAACATAAAAACATTTGTTTTTTTTGAATATATATCTGTAAACATAATTTGAAGTGCAAAGAAAGCTGCACAAATCATTCCTAAAGTTTCTCCTAGTCCAATAGTAAGTTTTCCACTCATTGTTAACATATATAAACCAATGACTGCTAAGAGTGATCCTACAAAAACCATACGTCTTACATGTTGTTTAAATATTACAAAAGCTAGAAAGGGAACAATAATCACATTTAACCCAGTTAAAAAAGCAATAATTGAACTTTTTGTATGAGATAAACCAAAGGTTTGGGTAGCAAAGCCTGAGAATAGGAAAATCCCTAATATGATTCCATAAACAATAGATTCTTTATTTAACTCATTAAAATACTTATATGAAATTATTGCCATAAGTATAGTAGCTATTCCAAAACGCCAAAAAAGAAAGGCATAAACGGGAACGGTTTCAATTGCATCTTGAACCATTAAAAATGTGATGCCCCATGCAACGGCAACAGTTAAAAGTAAAAAGTCAGCACGGAATTCGAGTAGTTTTTTAGTCAAATATTTCTCCGAAAATAATAATAATTATATCCATTTGTTAATTAAACTTGAAAATGGCATTAAAATTGTCCAATTATTACACATTAATTTAAATTTAACGCGTATTATTATAATATAATGATTCCAGCCTAAAAAAAGAGAGATGATGAATAATAATATTATTAATATGGATAAAATCAATAAATTTTATGATGATTTCCACGTTCTAAAAAATATAAATTTTTATGTAAAAAAAGGTGAAATTGTTGTAGTTTGTGGACCTTCTGGTTCGGGAAAATCTACATTAATTAGATGTATCAATGGTTTAGAAGATATTGATGATGGACAAATTATTGTTGATGAAACTGATATTCATGCAAGTAAAAAAAATATGCAATCAATTAGAAGTGAAGTTGGTATGGTATTCCAACATTTTAATCTTTTCCCTCATTTAACTATTTTAGAAAATATTACACTAGCTCCGGGCTTAGTTAAAAATGTTAAAAAAGATGAAGCAGGAAAAATTGCTTTAGAATTATTAGAAAAAGTTAAATTATCAGATAAAGCAAATTCATACCCTGGTGATTTATCAGGTGGTCAAAAACAAAGGGTTGCAATTGCAAGAAGTCTTGCTATGAAACCAAAAATAATGTTATTTGATGAACCTACTTCAGCCTTAGATCCTGAAACAATAGGGGATGTTCTTTCTGTTATGAAAGATTTAGCAAAAGAGAACTTTACAATTGTTTGTGTTACTCATGAAATGGGTTTTGCAAAAGAAGTTGGAGATAGAATTGTTTTTATGGATGAAGGAGTTATTGTTGAAGAGAATACTCCTGATGAGTTCTTTAATAACCCAAGAAGTGATAGAGCACAAAAATTCCTAAAAGAAATTTTAACACATTAAAAATATAGTAAATGAGAAGGAAATAAGAATAAATGATTAGAAAAATTTTAGTAGCAATACTCTTAATCATAAATGTAAATATTTTGTTTGCAGATGATATAAATCTATGGAAAAAATCAACATTAAATAAAATAGTACAAAGAGGTGAGTTAAGAGTAGGTCTAGAACCAGGTTATATGCCATTTGAAATGAAAGATAAAAAAGGTAGACTAATTGGGTATGATGTAGATGTTGCAAAAGCAATGGCAAAAGCAATGGGTGTAAAACTTAAAATAATACCAACTGCGTTTGATGGAATTATTGCAGGACTTATTACAAATAAGTTTGATGTGATTATTTCGGCTATGACAATTACACAAAGAAGAAATTTAAAAATCAATTTTTCAGATCCATATATAGTAGTAGGACAAACTGTTTTATTAAATAAAGAATTAAAAGACAAAATAATTAAAGCAAAAGCTTTAGATAATGAAAAATATACTGTAACAGCAAAGCTAGGACAAACTGGTGAAATAGTTGCAAGAAAATTTTTTAAAAAAGCAAAAATAATTACATTTGATACAGAGAGTGATGCCGTTGCAGAAGTTATGAATGGTCGTGCCTCTGCGTTCGTAAATGATCAACCTTATAATAGTGTTTTTATGGATGGTAAAGGGAAAGACAAGTTAATTCATTTAGATACTCCTCTTACTTATGAACCTTTAGGATTTGCTATTAGAAAAGGTGACCCAGATTTTTTAAACTGGTTAAATAACTTTCTAAGACAAATAAAAGAAGATAAAGTAATCAATCTTGAGGAAAAACTGTATCAAAAATGGTTTGTTGATACAAAGTGGCTTAAAAAAGTCCAATAGCAAGATAATCTTGCAATCTTAACATAAAAGGAGTCAAAAAATGAAAAGATTAATACTAGCATTTATAATGCTATTTACGACATCTGTTTTTGCAGATGATATTGAGTTGTGGAAAAAATCTACATTAAATCAAATAGTACAAAAAGGTGAATTACGAGTAGGTATGGAACCTGGATATATGCCTTTTGAAATGAAAGACAAAAAAGGTCGAATCATAGGTTATGATGTAGACATGGCTAAAAAAATGGCAAAAGAAATGGGTGTTAAATTAAAACTTGTTCCTACTTCATGGGATGGAATTATTGCAGGACTTTTAACTAACAAATTTGATATTATTATGTCAGGTATGACTATTACTCAGCAAAGAAACTTAAAAATTAACTTTGCAGATCCTTATGTAGTTGTTGGTCAAACAATTATGATTAGAAAAGAGTTGGCAGGAAAAATTAAATCTGCAAAAGATTTAGATAAACCTGAATATACAGTTGTAACTAAACTTGGTGTTACAGGTGAAATTGCTACTAAAAAGTTCTTTAAAAAAGCAAAAATTATTACTTTTGAAACAGAATCAGATGCAGCGTCTGAAGTTTTAAATGGGAAAGCAGACGGAATGGTTTATGACCAACCTTACAATATCTTATTTATGTCTGATAAAGGAAAAGGTAAACTTGTACATTTAGATACTCCTTTAACTTATGAGCCATTGGGATGGGCTATTAGAAAAGGTGATCCTGATTTTCTTAATTGGTTAAATAATTTTTTAAGACAAATTAAGGGTGATAAAGTTGTAGATTTCCATGAAAAATTAAATAATAAATGGTTAAGAGATACTTCTTGGTTAAAAAGAGTTCAATAACACATGGCTAAGAGACAATCATTAGCAGAAAATAAAACACTAGGGCATTTTATAGCCCTTTTGTTTTTCGTAGCCGTAGGTTACTTCTTTTATGCAGCTGCTGCAAATATGAATTATGTTTGGAAATGGAATAGTGTTCCAAAATATTTTGCATATGAAGAAACAACAGATATCGAGTCTCCAATAGATGGAAAACTAGTATTCGAAGATGATAAATACTTTATTCAAGGTGATGAAAAAGTAGAAGTTGAGAATTTAGATAGTAGTTTTCTATTTGAGTATGAAATAGGTGAAGATATTTATGAAAGTGATGTTATTGCTTCTAAATCTGAAACAATTGCAGGACCTGTACTTTCTGGACTTTGGGTAACACTAAAAATTTCATTCTTTGCAATGATTCTAACTTTAGTAATTGGAATTGTTGTCGCCCTCATGAAATTGTCATCAATGATTTTCTTAAGAGATATAGCAACTGTATATATTACAATCGTTAGAGGAACTCCTCTGCTGGTTCAAATATTTTTATTTTATTTTATTGTTGCAAATATATTTGAATTAGAAAGATTTGTTGCAGGTATTTTATCTCTGGGTATATTCTTTGGAGCATACATGGCAGAGATTTTAAGAGGTGCCATTCAATCAATTGATAAAGGACAACTTGAAGCTGCAAAATCACTTGGTATTTCTAATTTTCAAGCTATGAGATATATTATTCTACCTCAAGCTTTTAAGCGAGCTTTACCAACACTAGTGGGTGAAACTATTGCACTTGTAAAAGATTCTTCTTTAGTTTCTGTTATTTCTATTACAGATTTAACAAAAGTTGGAAAAGAGATCGTTGCCAATACTTTCTCTCCTTTTGAAACATGGATTGTAATTGCTCTGTTATATTTATGCATTACCTCTGTATTAAGCCTAATTGGGCATAAAATAGAAAAAAGAATGGAAGCTAAAGGCGGGATGAATTAATTGGAATTCTTCTCTTCTTTTCTTCAACAGACTATTACCTTCTTTGCAATTATGGATCCTATTGGGATTAGTGCTTTAGCTTTGTCTTTATTAAGTACAAATATTACAAAATCAGAAATAAATACTGTTGCAAGAAAATCTACAATAACAATTATAATTGCCTTTTTTGTTGTTTTGATAACTGGGGATTTGATTTTAAGAATTTTTGGTATTGATGAAAACTCATTAAAAGTAATGGGTGGAATAGTATTAATTTTAATGGCTATTTCGATGGTTAATGGTTCAGCTGAAAAGAGTGAAAAACAAAATGATAAAAAAAATGAAGAGTTATCTGTAATTCCCATTGGAATTCCAATTGCATTTGGTACCGGGCTTTTTACAACAATTATTATTTTTAAACATCAAGCCGAAACTTTTTTAGATATTGTATCTATAACTTTTGCTTTTTGTATTAATGCATTACTATTTTTTATAATTTTAAAAAACTCTATATATATTAAAAAATATCTTGGTCTTACAGGTCAAAATATTATTACAAAACTGATGGGACTTATTGTTGGAGCAATTGCTGTTCAATTTATAATTTCTGGTATCGTAACTTTATCTAAGTCATATATGTAAAATGGAACTAGATGTATTTATAAAAGGTTTTATCGTAACTTTTTCATTAATAGTTGCAATTGGTGCACAAAATGCATATGTCCTAAAATTAGGACTTTTAAGACAACATGTTTTAAAAGCAGTTTTATTTTGTACTATTTCTGACTTTTTATTAATTAGTGCAGGTGTTTTAGGTCTTGGTTATTTTATTCAAGGAAATCAACTTTTTATAAATTCAATTGCAATTTTTGGAATAGTTTTCTTATCTTTTTATGCTTTTACATCTTTTAAATCAGCTTTTAAAAATGAGTCTTTAAAAATAGATGATGATGTGAAAGTAAATCCTTTAAAACAAGTATTAACAATGCTTTTTGTTTTTACTTATTTAAATCCTCATACGTATCTAGATACGGTACTTCTTATTGGAGGTATTGGTGCAAATATTGAATCTAATTTAAAAGTTATATTTTTACTTGGAGCAGTTTTAGGATCTGCTACTTGGTTTACACTTCTGGGATTTGGGGCGAGAGTTTTAATCCCTATTTTTAAAAAACCTATAACTTGGAAGATACTTGATACCTCAATTGGCTTTTTCATGCTTTTTATTGCATATTCTCTTATTGATCTAATTAAATAAATCACTCATATAATTAATTAATTAAATTAATTATTTCATAATAAAAAATAGTTATAATCTTGTTACTATATTATAGAAGTATCAAAGATAGGCATTTGAAGAAAATAAAATAAGTTATTTTTTATTTTAGTGATAAAAAGGTTTAACTATGTATGGAAGAGTAAACTATTATAATAGTATTGATGAATTTAAAAAAATTAAACATAATACTGTTAAAACGCTGTCTCTTATACACATCTCCGAGCCCACGAGACCAGAGAGGATCTCGT
>CAJXPH010000041.1 GCA_913057765.1 uncultured Campylobacteraceae bacterium | reverse complement strand
ACGAGATCCTCTCTGGTCTCGTGGGCTCGGAGATGTGTATAAGAGACAGATACATCATGGTTACAATTGTAAGTCATTGACGATTACAGTATCTGAGTAAGGCACACTATCAGGTTTTCATGAGTAGGTCTAAGGTATGTTATAGATGCACTGCTTACGTTTGCCCTGAAAATATTTGAATGTATAATACATTCCGATTCCAGAATATCTGGAATACTGGAGATAAACTCCGATAAATTGTGTAGCTTAATATATTATTATATCAGATTTTATTATTTTTGTCAATATAACTATTCTTGAATTAATTTAATAAAATCAGATTCACTTAATATTCTTGAAATAAGGTTTTATCATTTGTTAATATAGTACGCATTTCCGTATTTGAAGTTTGTAGACTGAAGCTTCTTCTCGTGACCACCATAATAAGCCAATGCAGTAAATTCTCCATTTAATACAGCTTCTTTGATTTTGCTCTTTCTCTTACTACTTCCCCTACTGTAATGAAGCCTTTGTCATTACCTCTCCATCTTTTTTTAAATGATGGATTCTTTCTTATTGGTTCGTTGATACTTCTTTTGATAATCATAATTTGAAAATATCCAGCACTAAGCGATGTTATAAAAATTGGGAAGAAATAAGTATAGGGAGTGAGTTTTGAATCACTCCTTAACAAAAATTAGAAAGACAATTATCATGTTGATTATTTTAATTTAGTAGTAAAACTTCTTATATCTTCTTCTAAAATCCTTATTTTTTCTTTTAATATAGGCATTGTAGATTCTATGTAAGCATAATCTTCATCACTTATATCAAAAAGTGGTTCACTTAAAATTAATCTATTATCATAATAATTTTTTTTATACTCAGAAAGTTCAATGAATAATTTAGCTAAATCATCAAACTTTTTAGCTTCTTTTTTTTTATTTTCTTCAACTATAGGTCTTAATCTTTCAAGTTCAGTATTTAACTCTTTAAGGTAAGCGTCAAGTTCTTCACCTGACATATTTGATGTATCTTTAATTTCCATTTTATAATCTTCCTTTTTTGTAACAATTATATCTAAATTATTTATTAATTTATTCCAATAGAGGACTAAAACTATTTAGATTTTAAAGTAGAATTACAAAAGGCAAGTGAAAATCAATTACCTTTGAGTTTAATATCCTGTAAAATAGTTTTGTAGTTCTTTTCCATTAGCAATTTGATACTATTATATCCTGTGTCAATTCTAAAATCTATGTTATCCACTAAATTTTTAGCATAATCTAACTCTTTATTCTCTCTAAAATAACTTTGAATAGTAACATCTTTATGTAAATCCTTTTTAGTGTGTCCAATTAATTTTTTTAAGTTTACATATTTATCGTCACTATCCTCACCATTTAAATATCTTGATACAAAATGACTTCTTAAATCATGGAACGTTGGTAATTTTCCTTCATGTTCAGTGTAATTAGTTGTAACGAAACTTTTGAAATCTTTATTAAAGCTTTTTTGAAATGCTGTATGTTTACCGTTCTTGTTTTTTTCTAATTCAAATAAGTATTTAGCTTTTTGGTTCATTCTTCCTTGTATATAATTTAAGAATCCTAAATCAATTAAATATTTTGAAATAGGTATAAAACGTTCTGAAGCATCATTTTTTAAAGATTGTTTTAACGCATCTGTTACCTTAAGCTCAATATAAAATAGTGGTATGTTGTTAATGACTCTTTTTTTTATGTCTTTTGTTTGTAGTTGAGCTAATTCTTCTGCTCTTGCACCTGTAAAGATACCTAAGGCGACAGACCAAAAAACATGAGGACTACTTTTTGTATGCCTGGTGAAATTTCTTAAAGCTTGTCCTTCTATTCTCTCCTGTTCTTTTAAATATCTATTAAACAAAAATTTATTGATATATTCTGAGTGCAGGGCTCTTTTTCTCGTATCATTATTGTATTGTTTATCAATAACATTTAAATCAGAATACTTGATTGACAGTCTTTTCCATAAATCTCTATTAATTTGACCATATTTTTTCGGCTCGGAAAGTTGTAAATAGGTGATAAAAGAGACTATAGTTTTTATTTTTGTATTCAAACCTCCAATTAATGATTTTGGGATTTTTCTTTTTCTATAGTGGTCTACATCAAAATACTTTTTATCCTTCATATCATGTGAATTTGCTATATGAGAGATACTTCCGTAAGCATATTCTATAATTGCTAAGATTCCGTCTTCTCTCCATCTTCCTTTTATTTCTTTATGATTTAATTGAGGAAGTTCTTGATATATTGATTTAATTATGTTTATGTCATCTAATGTACACTCTCTTAGATTTCGTTCCTTTATCCCTAAAACAGCATTTCCACACATAATTTGTCTAAATTGTGTAAGAATTATTTCATCCGTTCTTTTACTTTTTGATTGAAGGAGATATCTTTTAAGAATGATATCCCAATCATCATTTGTAGGTTCCTGTTCTAAATTATTTTTAATTGCATTTTGAGCTGGTTCTATTGTCTCAACTTTTGATACAGGTCTTTCTTTCTTTGTTGCAAGATAATAATTTTCTCTATCGTTGTAAATAACATCAATTTCTTTTTTTACAAGATATTTTTCAAATTCAATTCTTTGTTCTTCCGGAATTTTAGATAATTCTTCTTTTGAGATTATATCTTGTCTTGAGAGTATTTGTTTGGCTTTTTCTCGATAGCGTTGAATACTATCTGTATTAAAGGCATGCATTAGTTCATCGTACTCTTTTGTAAGTGCTTCAGGTGTATGCCCTCCAAATTCTACTCCATTTTGGTCGAAGTAAGATAATGAATTAAATCGTTTATCTTCAATGGCTTCTCTTTTTGTTCCAATGTTATTAATGTAGTCATTCCCTCGAAAAGCAGCTTCCTCTGCATATCTTTTTACTAAGCTAATCGTATATTTATCTAATTCAGCCAATGTTAATTTCTCCACATCTAAAAATAATATTTCTACATTCGTATTTATGATACTTATGATATTAAATAATGTAGAATCTAATATTGCAGTATAGTATCGTTTTTTACCTAACAATTTTTTTAATGATTTCCGGTAGAGAGGTGTTTTAGCATTTAGTGATTTAGGTATTCTTTTTCTGTAATACCAAGTTTGTTCTTTTGTAAAACAGTGTGTTTGCAGTTTCATGAAATTCCTTTGAATAAATAATTCAAAAGATAAAATGTATCCCTTTTTGTATCCCTATCTTGTATCTACTTTCGTAGAAGGATGTTTGCTAACTTTTAACAAAGTGCCATTTTATAGGCTCTATATTTACTAAGCTATGTTTACTCCCCAAAAACAGCCACCTGCAAAATAGGCAGCTTTTAAACTTGGATCCATTGGTTTTTCTTCTTTGATTTCTTTGTCTATTGAACTAGCAAATAATAATCCAATTCCGATAAAAAGTGCAATTATATATTTTCTCATATTGTTCCTTTTTTATATTTTCTTGATTCTAGTCTTATATTGTGTAGTAAACATTTAGATATACTATCAAAAAAATTAAATGAAGAATATAAATGAATATAACTGATGAAGAAAAAAAAGCTGTATATAAAACTATATATAATAGAAGAGATACTAGAGGTGAATTTAAAAGTGATGATATAGATGATGAGGTGATTTCAAGAATTCTTGATGCTGCACATCATGCTCCAAGCGTCGGATTTATGCAGCCTTGGGATTTTGTAGTTGTTAAAAACAAAGAAGTTAAAGAGAAAATTAAAGATGGTTTTCAAGTTGCGCATGATGAAGCAAAAGAGATGTTTGATGACACAAGAAAAGATGTATATAAAACTTTAAAACTAGAAGGAATAACCGAAGCTCCTATTGGTATTTGTATTACTTGTGATAGAAGTAGAACTGGCGATGTAGTTATTGGAAGAACTGCAAATATGGAAATGGATTTGTATAGTTCAGTATGTGCTGTCCAAACTTTATGGTTAGCTGCACGTGCAGAAAATCTTGGTGTGGGATGGGTTAGTATAATTCATCATGATACTTTAAAAGAAGTACTTAATATTCCTGAACATATTGTGCCAATTGCTTATCTTTGTATTGGGAAAGTTGACTTTTTTCATGATAAACCAGAGTTAGAAAAAGCTGGTTGGCTTCCCAGATTACCTTTAGAACAATTAGTTCATTATGATTCATGGGAGAATAAAAAATAGATTTTAAAGTTAGTTATAAAATTTAGCTAACTTTTTGGGACTAACTCCTAAAAAGTATAATGAAATTAAAACCCAATTTCTAAGTGTAGTAAAAAGTATTCCACTGTTATCCCATTTTCTAGAACTTGTTATGACCTTTTCTTTTGAAATTTCTATTTTGTAATTTTCTTTTTTTAGTTTTTCCATTAGATTTACATCTTCCATAAGAGGAAAGTTTTCATAAGTTCCAATTTTCTGAAATATATCTCTTTTTATAAAAATTGCTTGGTCTCCGTAAGGTATTCTTGTTAATCTTGAACGTAAGGAAGCAGTTTTTGCAATCATTGATAAGAACATATTTTTAGAATTAAAACTCAAATCAAAAGCACCTGCTTTTATTTCTTCTTGTTTTAATATATTCTTTATTTCAATAAGTGCATTATTTGGTAAAATAGTGTCTGCATGTAAAAAAAGCAAGATTTTATTAGAAGCAAGTGAAGCTCCTTTATTCATTTGGTTTGCTCTACCTTTTATTGATGTAGCTTTTATAATATTTGCATCTTTTATAAGCTCAATTGTTGAACTATTATTTCCATCAACAACAATAATTTCATGGTTTTTTATATCAAGATTTAATAATGATTTTAAGTATAAATTGATGTTTGGTTCATTAAATACTGGGATAATAATTGAAATATTTATACTTAGACCCTTTTTTAAAGTTTTATACACAGTAACTAAACGTAATTATTCTATCATAACAGATTATAAAAATATTTTAATAAAGGTTTACTAATGAGTAATTTTTGGGAGCATAGACAAGTTTTAAAAGATAAATTTGATTTAATACAAATAAATGTTGGAAATATGTGTAATCTTACTTGTACTCACTGTCACATTGGAGCAAGTCCTAAAGGTGACAATAATATGAATATTTTAACTGCAAATAGAATTATTGATAAAATTGAACAGCTTGATATACAAACAATTGAGTTTACAGGTGGAACTCCTGAAATGAATGAGAGTTTTTTAACTTTTCTTACAAGACTAAATGAAGCAGGAAAAAATCTAGTTGTAAGAACTAGTTTGACAGTTTTAAATGATAAAAAATATGAACACTTTTTAGAAGTATATAAAAAATACAATGTAAAAGTAATAGCTTCTTTACCTTCAGTTTTCGAAGATGCAACAACTGAACAAAGAGGGGCAGGTGTTTATGATGAAACAATTATATTATTAAAAAAATTAAATGATATGGGTTATGGTAAAGATAATTTAGAATTAGATTTAGTTTATAATCCTGTTGGGACATATTTACCTGCCCCACAAGCTCAACTACAACAAGAGTATAAAACGATATTAAAAGATAGATTTGATGTTGAATTTAACTCTTTAGCCACAATAGTAAATATGCCTATAAAAAGATTTAAGTTTGATTTAAAAAAGCATAACCTTTTAGATGAATATATGAATAATCTAAAAAGTAAATATAATGAAAATACTTTAAATAATGTAATGTGTAAAAGAGTTCTCTCTATTGATTATGAAGGGTTTATATACGATTGTGATTTTAATCTTGCTTTAGAAACTAGAGTTAAAGGTTATGAAAACACTCCTTTTTGGGAAATAGATTTTGATAATTTTAAACCAGAGATTAGTTTTGCTTCACATTGTTATGCCTGTACAGTCAATAGTGGAAGTTCATGCCATGGAGAAGTAGTACCAAATGCTGAAGAAACAGAAACTGTGTGTAGTGATGAAAGTACATGCTCAGATGAAGAAGTGAATACTATAGAAGACTTTGATGCTAAAGATAATGCAAAAGAGTACTATGGGGAAGTATTAAGTTCTAGTGATGATTTAAAAACAACTGCTTGTTGTACATTAGATATGATTCCCAAACGAGTACGAGATACTTTACCATATATTGTAGATGAGATAAAAGATAGATATTATGGATGTGGTTCTCCTATGCCTTTAGTTCTTGAAAATCAAACTATGCTTGATTTGGGATGTGGAAGTGGTAGAGATGTATATATTCTTTCAAAGCTTGCTGGAGAAAGTGGATTTGTACATGGTATTGATATGACAGAAAATCAAATTAATGTTGCAAAAAAACATCAAGAAGCTCAAACTAAAAGATTTGAATATTGTAATGTTAATACAAACTTTGTACATGATTATATAGAAAATATTGATAAACACTTTAAAGAAGAATCTATAGACATTGTAACTTCTAATTGTGTTATAAATTTACTAGAAGACAAAAAAGATATTCTTAGAAAAGTATTTAAACTTTTAAAACATGGTGGAGAGTTCTACTTCTCAGATGTTTACTCAAATAGAAGATTACCAAATCATATCAAAAAAGACAAAGTATTACATGGGGAATGCTTAGGTGGAGCGTTATATGCAAATGATTTTGTAAGATATGCTATTGAAGCAGGATTTACAGAACCTCGTATGGTTACTTCAAAAGAAATAGAAATAACTGATGAAAAGATGCAAAAAGTTATAGGAAAAACTAAGTTTTATTCAATTACTTATAGATTATGGAAAATTGAAGATTTAGATAGTGTTTGTGAAGACTATGGGCAATTTGCTATTTATAAGGGTGGAATTAAAGAGAGTGAACAAGAATTCCAATTAGACTCTAACCATTTATTTGAAATAAATAGACCTGAACATGTATGTAAAAATACAGCGGATATGTTAAGTAAGACAAGATATAAAGATTATTTTGAGATTATAGGAAATACTGATATTCATTTTGGTGAATTTAAAGGCTGTGCTACTTTAGCTACAGAATATGAAAAAGAATCAGAAAATGAAAAGGATTTATCATGCGGATGTTGTTGATTTTTGTTTTTACAATTTTTTCATTAAATGCACAAGTTTTACTTAAAGAAGATTTTAATTCTTTAGAAAATTGGGAGCCTTTATTATTTGAGAAAATTCAGAAGCATTCAACTTATGAAATAGATAAATCTATTCTAGTTGCAAAGAGTAATGCTTCAGCTTCTGGTATAAAGTTTAAAAAAAACTATGATATTTTTAAATATCCAAAACTTTCATTTAAATGGAAAGTAAACAATGTATATAAAAAAGGTGATGCTTCAACAAAAGATGGTGATGATTATCCTATTCGTATATATGTAATGTTCGAATATAACCCAGATGAAGCTGGTTTCTTTGAGCAAATAAAATATGATTTTGCAAAATCCATTTATGGAGAATATCCTCCTCATAGTACAGTAAATTATATTTGGTCAAATAAAATACAAGATAAAAATATAATTACAAGTGCATATACTGATAGATCAAAAATGATTATCTTAAATAACTCTGATATAAATTTAAACAAATGGCAAACGCATACAGTTGATGTTTTAGCAGATTATAAAAAAGCCTTTGGTAAAAATCCACCTAGAAATGTAACCCTTGCCATAATGACTGATTCGGATAATACAGGAGAATCATCATTATCATATATTGATTTTATTGAAGTAAGTGATGAATAAAAATTTAGTAATTATGTTTGTAAAGGAACCTAAGTTAGGTTTTGTAAAAACAAGACTATCTAAAAGCTGTGGTGAAGAATTCACCTTAGATTTATATAAATGTTTTGTACATGATTTAATTACTACTTTAAAGGTAGGAGAGTATGATTTTAAACTCTGTGTTTATCCAAATTTAGATTTAGTAAATAAAGAGTTTGGTGATTATCACAACTTTCTACAAGTTGATGGTGATTTAGGACTAAAGATGAAAAAAGCTTTTTTTGATCAATTTGCACATGGTTACGAAAAAATAGTTTTAATAGGAAGTGATACTCCTCATATTTCAAAAGAAATTTTTGCAGAATCATTTTTTCAACTTAATTCTAATGACATTGTTTTAGGACCTTCTTTAGATGGTGGTTATTATTTAATTGCTTTTAATAAAAATACATTTCATGATGAGGTTTTTAAAAATATTTCTTGGAGTACTTCTTCTGTTTTATCACAGACTTTAGAAAAGTTAAATGATAAAAAAATATATTTACACAAAATTTTAAATGATATTGATATTTTAGATGATTTAAAAGAATTTTATAATGAATATAAAAATAGTGATTTTAAAAATTCAAACACTATAAGTTTTTTAAATCAAAATCAAAACTAGAGAATATAAAAGTATTAACACTAAGTACACAAAGAAGATATATACTACAAATAATATTTAACAATGTTTATTAATAAAAGGAAAGTAGTTATGGAAAAGTTTGACGTTATTATTATTGGAGGAGGACCAGCTGGTTTAGTTGCTTCAAAAATCTTAGTTGCATTTGGAAAAAAGACTGCAATTGTAGAACGTGCTAAACTAGGAGGGGATTGTACTCATAGTGGATGTGTTCCTTCTAAAACTCTTTTGAAATCAGCTAAAGCTTATTATGATGCTAAGAATATAAATAAATATGGACTTAGTTCAAATGATATTTCAATTGATACTTCTAATGTATTATCACATGTAAGAAGTGTAGTTGATGAAATATATTCCCATGAAACTCCTGAAATATTTGAAGAAGCAGGCGTTAATATTATTCAAGGTAATGCTACTTTTATAAACTCAAATGAAATTGTTGTAGATGGAAAAATTTATAGTGCAGACAAATTTATTATTGCAACAGGTGCTACTGCTGCAATTCCAAATATTGAAGGGTTAAAAGAGATTGATTATCTGACAAATGAAAATATATTTTTACAAGAATCAATTCCTAAGTCTTTAATTGTAATTGGAACAGGTGCAATTGGTGTTGAAATGGCAACGGCTTTTAATAGATTGGGATCAGAAGTTACTATTCTTTCTCGTAGTGAAGGTATCTTAAAAGAAAATGATGAAGAACTTAGTAATATTTTATTAGAGCAATTACAAAAAGAGGGTATTGATTTTATTAATAATGTAGAGTTTTTAAAAGTAAATCAAAAAAATAATTTAAAATCAATTTCTATTAAACAAAATGGTGAAGAAAAAATAATAAGTTCAAGTGAGATTTTAATTGCAACTGGACGTGCACCAAATGTAGATTTAGACCTTTCCAATGCAAATGTGGAACATGATAAAAAAGGTGTTAAAGTAAATGAGTATTTACAAACATCAAATGAAAATATTTATGCAATTGGTGATGTCTCTACAAAATATAAATTTACACATATAGCAGAACAAGAGGCAATTGTTGCTGCTTCTAATATAGGATTACCTATAAACAAAAAAATGAGTTATGAGAATATTGGATGGTGTGTGTATAGTGATCCTGAATTAGCTCAGATTGGATTACGACCAAAAGAGGCAGAAGAAAAATATAAAGATGATGTAAAAACTTATAGATTTGAGTATAAAAACTCTGATAGAGGATATACAGATGTTGATAAAGTTGGACTTATAAAGGTGAGTGTATTATCTAGTGGTAAGATTGTTGGAGCTTCTATTTTAGGAACTAGGGCTGGTGAATTAATTCATCAACTACAATTAGCTAAAACTTTTAATATAACATTTGATAAATTATCAAAAATGGTATATTTATATCCTACTTATGCAGATATTATAAAGCAACCTTCAAAGCAGTTTTATATTAATAAATTACTAAATAACAAGTTTTTGAAATTATTAAAGAAAATTAAATCTATAGTAACAGGGAGTTAGTTATGAAAAGTAAAATTATAATAGTTTTTGTATTTATTTTAATTATTGGATTAATTAAGTTTTTTGATTTAGATTCATATTTTACTTTTGAAAATCTAAAAGCTCAAAAGGATGTATTAACTACTTTTGTAAATGAAAATTATGCTTTAACAGTAGTTATATTTATTCTTACATATATTGTGTCAGTTGCTTTTTTAATTCCTATTGCTACAGTATTGACTTTAGCTGGTGGATTTTTATTTGGAGCAGTTGTTGGAACTTTTTTTGTAAACATTGGGGCAACACTTGGAGCAGTACTGGCTTTCTTACTTGCACGATATATAATAGGAAAAAAGGTACAATCTAAATATGAAAAGCAATTAGATAAGTTTAATACAGAATTAGAAAATAGTAAATATCAATATTTATTTAGTTTAAGATTTCTACCTATTTTCCCATTTTTCTTAGTAAACTTTTTATGTGGAGTAACGAAAGTTGATTTAAAAACATTTATAATTACAACTTCACTTGGAATTATTCCTGGTTCATTTGTTTATACTTATGCAGGAAGACAATTAGCAAATATTAACTCTTTAGGAGATATTTTTACAAAAGATATTTTGATTGCATTTATTTTACTTGGTTCACTTACATTGATACCAGTAATTGTTAAAAAATTTAAAAATTATAAAGAAAAAAGGAAGATAAGTAATGAGAATATTACTACTTGAAGATGATCCGGCTTTAAATGATTTATTAGATGATCATTTAACAGACCAAGGACATAATGTGACACTTGCAACAAATGGACAAGAGGCATTAGAATTTTTGATTGATGAAGTTTTTGATTTAGCATTATTAGATATTAATACACCAATTATGACAGGACTTGAGGTTTTAAAAACAATTAGAGAAGATTATAAAAATCAAACTCCTGCAATAGTACTAACTGCTTATCAAGATACAAAACATTTAAAAGAGTCTTTTGAGAATGGTGTTGATGATTACATAAAAAAACCATTTGATTTAGAAGAACTAGACCAAAGAATTATAAAATTAAGTAAACACTTTTTAATTGAACAATCAAATGATGTAGAAATAAGTGAAAATATAAAATTTGTTCCAGAATCTTGTCAGCTCTTAATAGATGGACAAATAAAACATTTAGCTCAAAAAGAGAGAGATATTTTAAAGCATTTTTGTAAACATAAATCAAGAGTTGTATCTAGTGAAGAATTACTTCAAAATATTTGGGCTTATGAAGATATGCCAACAGATGCTACTATTAGAGTTTATATTAAAAATTTAAGAGAACTTCTTGGGAAAGATAGAATTCAAACAATAAGAGGGATAGGATATAAATTTGAATAAAAATGAGAAAAAAGCTTTAGTTAGTTTTTTATCAATTTATGTAGGTTCAGCAATTTTACTCATTGGTATTTTACTATATGTTTATTACCAAGATGAAGTAGAAAGTCTTGAAAATACGTGCAATATGACGCTTGGTAATGCTTCAATGCAAATAAAAACAGATATCTTGAATTCTTATATGCATAATCAAAAGTTTGTACCTAAGAAGCTTAAAAAAGATGAATTAAGATATGCCTTATTTGATGAAGATAAAAATCTTATATTCACTTATATAGATGGTATAGATTTTTTAGATTTAGAAAAGAAATTTTATGAAAAAGATATTTATCATTTTTATATTGAAAAATTAAATGAAAAAATGATACCAATTAAATATATTGTAATTGAAACATGCCAAGGTATTGAAGATCGAGATAGTTTAAAAGCTTATGTTGTGATTGCGCTTATTCTTAGTGCGATTTTCGTAGGTTTTATTGGATATTTTCTTGCAAAAATTTTATTGAAACCAGTGAGAGAAAAAGTTGAACATATGGATAATTTCATAAAAGATTCTGCTCATGAATTAAATACTCCTGTAACTGTTTTAATGACTTCTGTAAGTATGTTAAAAAAGGGTAAAAAACCTGAAAAGATGATGAAGTATATTATGAGTAGTTCAAAGCAGATATCTCATATTTATAACGATATACATTTTTCAGCCTTTGATGAGATGCATGAAGGTGTTGAAGAAACTTTTAATTTGGATGAATTAATTTGTGATAGTGTTGAGTATTTTAATGATATATCAATTACAAAAAATATTACTTTAGAATGTGATGTCGAACCAAGTAAGATTTTAATGGATAGAACAAAAACGCAAAAAGTAGTAAACAATATAATATCAAATGCTATTAAATATAGTAATCCAAATTCAATAATAAAAGTCTCTTTAAAAGATTCAGTCTTCGCAGTGCAAGATTTTGGAATTGGGATTAATGATGTTGATCAGAAAGATATTTTTAAAAGATATAAAAGAGCCAAAGATGGGAGTAATATAGAAGGTGGTTTTGGAATAGGGCTAGATATTGTAAAACGTATTAGTGCTGACTATAAATTGAAACTAGGTCTAATATCTAAAATTGATGAAGGTTCAACCTTTTCAATTGATTTTAGTAATATTATAGTTAGTTCCCAATAGAGTTTATTTTTAATAGTAATATTGTCAAGCTATGAGTTAGTTGATTCTTTCTCATGGTTTGAGGATTCTCTTTAATTAATCTATTATTTGCGACTAAGTTGCAAATAAGAATTTCTTGCTAAAATTCATATAAAAAGTGAATAATTATTATGAATTTAGAAATATCAGAAATAGCAAATCTTCCTACTCAATATGGTGACTTTAAAATACAATCCTTTAAAAGTGAAGATAAAGAACACTTAGTAGTCTTTACAAATAAGTTACCAATAGTTCCAACTGTTAGAATCCATTCAGAGTGTTTAACAGGAGATGTTTTTAAAAGTAAAAAGTGTGATTGTGGAGAGCAATTAGATTATGCTTTAAAGCATTTTTCAAAAGATGGTGGAATGGTAATATACTTAAGACAAGAGGGTAGAGGTATTGGTCTTTTAAATAAAGTAAATGCATATTCTTTACAAGACTTAGGACATGATACAATTACAGCGAACGAGCTTTTAGGTTTTAAACAAGATTATCGTAAATATGAAATTGTTGATGAAATTTTAAAATATTTCAATATAAAGAAAATAAACTTGATGACTAATAATCCTTTGAAGTTAAAGTCATTAAAAGAAGTAAAAATTGAAAAAAGAGTTCCTATTATAATGAATAGTTGTAAATATAATTATGAATACTTAACAATAAAAAAAGAAAAAATGGGACATCTTTTATAAAAGTAAAACCTATTAAATAGGTTTTACTCTTTTTTTGAAAAATTGAAAAATAATAATACAAAACATACAAATAGAGCTGACAAGTATAATTGAAGGACCTGAACTTAAATCATAGATATATGAAACCACTAACCCAGAAATAGTAAATATCATAGAAAGTATTCCTGATATAATCATTGTATTAAATAAAGTATTAGAAAACTTTTGAGCAATATAAATAGGAATTGTAAGTAAAGCAATCACAAGAATAAGTCCAACAATTTTTATTGCAATTACAATACTAAGAGCTGATAATATAAGAATAAGTGTATAAAACGTTTTTGTTTTTATTCCTCTTAGTTTTGCATATTCACTATCGTATGAGACAGCTAAAATGTCTCTATAAAAGAATATTAAAACAAAAATTATAAATCCAAGTAATATAGACATAAATAGAATATCATTATTATTTACAGCTAGAATAGAACCAAATAAATAACTCATCATATCAGAATTATATCCAGGCGTTAAATCCACAAGTAAAATACCAAAAGACATACCTATTGCCCAAGTTAAACCTATGATGGTATCAAGGTTTTCTCTTTTTTGATATGTTAGGCTTGCTATTAAAATGCTTATAAGAACAGAAAATATTGATGTAGATAAAAGCATTGGAAGACCAAAATAAATAGATAGTCCAATTCCTCCGTAAGCACTGTGTGCAATTCCTCCTGAAAGAAAAACCATTTTATTTACGACAATTAATGAACCTACTATTCCTGTAATTATACTAATTAAAACTCCAGCTATTAAGGCATTTTGAATAAAGGTATATGAAAGTGCTTCTAACATTTACATTTCCCTAACATTTCTAAAAGTTCAATTTCACAAATATGAGATTCTATATTTTTAAAATCATTTTTCATTTTTGATAAATCATGATAAGTTAATTTTTTATTTATATAGGCAGCTTTTGAAGCATATTTTAAAACAATAGATATATCATGACTAATAACAACTATGGTAATCTCTTTGTTTAATTGGGCAAGTGTTTGGTATATTTGTTCACAACCTGTAATATCTATATTTGACGTTGGTTCATCTAAAAGTAAAATTTTTGGATTAGAAAATAAAGCTCTTGCTATTAGAACTCTTTGCCTTTGTCCTCCTGAAAGATTTGAAATCTTTGAATTTAAAAAATCTTGCATATTTACTTTTTTTAAGACCTCTAGTGCTTTTAATTTTTCATCTTTTTTATAACCAAAAAGTCTTTTTTTAATATTGTTTTGTCCCATCATTACAACCTCTATAACACTAATTGGAAAATTGAGATTTATATTTGTATTTTGAGGAACATATCCGATATTTGAAACTTCGTCAAAAAGATTATTTTCAAATATTTTTATTTCTCCTTGTTCTAAAGAATTAATTCCTAAAACAAGTTTTAAAAGAGTTGATTTTCCTCCCCCATTTGGACCTATGATTGTAATAAAATCTTTTTCATTGATTTGTAGGTTTATATCTTCTAATACAAACTCTTTTTCATATTTGAAAAAAAGTTTGTTTATAGAAATTGCTTTACTCATTGTTTGCAATTGCATTTGCCATTTTTATTAAATTTTCTGACCAGTTCTTAGCTAACGGAGTCTCTTTTAAAACTTTTATTTTTAATTCATTAGCTATCGCTTTTGCACTTTTATCTGAAAATTCAAGTTGTGTAAATATTGCTTTTACATTTTCTTCTTTTGCTTCATCAATAATTTTCTGAATAATTCGTGGTTTTGCTTCTTTCCCTTCTACTTCAATTGATAATTGAATCAAATTATATTCATTTGCAAAATATCCCCACGATGGGTGAAATACCATAAATTTAGAATCTTTAGGTAAAACAGACAATATATCTTTTATTTTTTTATCAGTTTGATTTATCTCTTCAATAAACTTTGAGTAATTTTTTTTAAAATACTCTTTATTGCTTGGGTCAAATTCTAGCAAAGTATCATAAATATTTTTTGCCATAATTTTCACATTTGACGGACTCGTCCATATATGAGCTGTCTCTTATACACATCTGACGCT
>CAJXPH010000040.1 GCA_913057765.1 uncultured Campylobacteraceae bacterium | reverse complement strand
CACTATCCTCTTCGTCGGCAGCGTCAGATGTGTATAAGAGACAGGCTAATACTAGGTATCTCAATAGAATTGTTTGGAACAATAGAGTAAACTTTTGAATAAGTTCCTTCATAACCTTTTGCACTATATTTAGTTTTTATTTCAGGCTTATTATCATAAATTGTTGCTTCATCTATATCTAGTTTTATATCTTGAATATCATCGAAGTTTCCAACCCCAGCTATATCAATTTTAAAAGATACAGATTCCCCTTGTTTAACTTTTGTTTTATTTATATTTGTTTTAATATCAAATTCACCAATTAAAGTTATATCTTCTGGTAATTTTTTAACGTCAAATTTCAACTCATTTGAATAAATTTTTACTATTTTTGGAACTGTACTAAAAAATCCAAAAGTTCCTGAAGAAGAGCTTGTATCAACTAATTGAACATCAACTCTTAATGAATCAATCGTTAACTCGCCACTTTTTTGAGGGAAAAGTAAAAATTCTAGCTCTTGAATAATAAAACCATTTTTTTCATAACGTTTATTTGCATTTGTAATTTTTTTATACCAAAAATTCTCAAAATGAGGTTGTTCAAATCCAAGATTAGTAATTTGAAGGCCTCTTTTATATTTAAAGATTAGTTTTACTAAAAACTCTTCACCAACATATAAAGAGGTTTTAGAGGGTGTTAAACTTAAGTCAAATTTAGGAGAACTTGTTTTGGCAACTGTTTGCAATGAAACATTCTTTTCATCTGAGTTAACTTCTTTTCCATTTATTAAAAATGTAAAACTTGGTATTGTAAAGTTATTTGTAGGAACTATTTTATATGTTTTACTATATTTTTCATCATAATTACCATTTATAATTTGTAATGACCTAGAAGTACCTAAATCTTCAACTAAATAGCCATCTATCTTTTCGATTTCGGGAAAATCAATTGAACTTCCAATTGCTTCAAATTTGAAAATATATGATTCTCCTTTTACAAAAGAATCTGGGGCTTGCATAGTTACACTTGCAAACAAACAAATATTAAAATAAATAAAAATGAATAAAAATCTAAGCTGTTTCATTAAAATTCTAATGTACCTTCAATTGCAAAATTTGCTTTTGAATCTAATTCTGCATGGGATAATACTGCAACTTGCAATCCAAATTTTTCATAAATCTCAGAAACTCTTTTTCTAAGTAATGGATCAACAACCATTGCAACTTTACTAAAACCTTTAGCTTCAACCTGCTCTAATAACTCTTTTGTTTTTGTAACGAGATTGTTGATTTCTGCAATTGAAAGCATTAGTTGTGAAACTCCATGGTGTTCTTGAAGTTTACCAATAAATTGTTGTTCAATTTCAGGCTTCATTGTAATAATATGCAAAGTTCCATCATTATCTTTAAACCTATCAGTTATAAGTCTAAATAATTTACTTCTTACATGCTCTAATAAAATATCAGGTGCTTTAGTAAATTCTGCAATATCTGCAATTGCTTCAACAATAGTCAAGATATCAACAATAGGTATCTTTTCATGTAGTAAGTCTTTACAAACCTTTAATAAGGCTCCATAAGATGTTACTTTCATAGCTTCATCAACAACAATAGGGAAATCTTTTTTTAGACCTTCCACAATATCAACAATATCTTGTCTTGTAATTATATCTTCTGAATGTTTTTTTATTATTTCAGAAATATGAGTTGAAATAATAGTTGGAGCATCAACAACAGTAAAACCTTTCATTAAAGCATCTTCTTTTTGTTCTTCATCAATCCAAGTAGCAGGAAGACTAAAAACTGGTTCTTTTACGTGAAGACCTTTTAATTTTTCATTTCCAACCCCACCCATTGCAAGTAATTTATTTATTTCAACTCTTCCTTTTACTAAAGGAATTCTTTTTAAATAAAACTCATATTCATTTGGAGAAAGATTTGTATTATCTGAAATTCTAATTTGAGGGATAACAAAACCAAGTTCTGTAGCAATTGTTTTTCTTATTGCTTTAATTTTATCTAATAACTCTGAGTCCCCTTGAACAAGTTGTAAAAGTCTAATTCCTAACTTAAGTTCAAGAACTTCAAGCTTCATAATATTTTCCATAACTTGTTTTTCATTTGGAGCGGCTGCTTGTTTTTTCTTATCTTTTAATGTTTCAACACTATCGCTTGCATCAATTGTTGTTTTCTTAGTTTCTGGCTTGAAAAATCTTGTAACAGCGTTATCTCTATTTTCTTCAACCATGTAAACTGAATAGCCGATTCCTACTAATAGTATTCCCATTATCATCAAAATACCACTTGGGAAACCAGGAACAAATCCAAATAAAACTAAACCAATTCCTACAAGAACAAGAGATTTCGAATCTTTCACTAATTGAGCAACTGCATTATCTGCAAATTTTTCTTCATCCATATTTGAACGAGTAATTATAATTGCAGTTGCCGTCGATAGAATAAGTGCTGGTATTTGAGCAACCAGACCATCACCAATTGTTAATATAGTATATATTTCTCCACTTTCGGCAACTGTCATATCATGTTGAAATAATCCAATTAAAAGTCCACCAATTAAATTTACAAGAGTAATAATAATACCAGCAACAGCATCACCTTTTACAAACTTAGATGACCCATCCATTGCACCATAAAAATTTGCTTCAGATATTAATTCTTTTCTTCTGATTTGAGCTTCTTTATCATCGATAAATCCAGCATTTAAATCTGCATCAATTGCCATCTGTTTACCTGGCATAGAATCAAGTGTAAATCTTGCAGTAACCTCTGCAACCCTTGTAGCACCTTTAGTTACAACCATAAAGTTAATAAGTACTAAAATAATAAATACAATAACCCCAATTACCATATTTCCACCAACAACAAAATCTCCAAATGCAGAAATTATTGAACTTACGGCTTCTGGTCCATTATGTCCTTCACTTAAAATAGAACGGGTTGTTGCAATATTTAAAGATAATCTAAATAAAGCTAATATTAATATAATTGTAGGGAAGGTCGTTAAATCAGCTGGCTTTTGAATATATAAAGATATTAATAAAATTAATAAAGATAGACTTAGAGATATAATCAAAAAGAAATCTAGCGCACCCTTGGGTAAAGGGATAATAATAATCGTAAGTATTGCTACAAAGATTGCTACTACAAATAAATCTTTTGAAAATATCCTTCTTAAATTCATTTAACGCTTTAAAATCTATCTAATAAAATTAATTAAAGATAATTCATTCATCTTATTAATTGTTGAATACAGTGCTGTATATGTTAACTCTAACGCTTTTGCTTCTACTGCTACTTTTGATAAGTCAGCAGCACCTAGCTCTTGCGATAAAATATTAAACTGAGTAAGTTTTGTACTAACTCTTTCTAACGATATTTCAAATACTCTATTTCTTCCACCCAATTTTGCATGTCCAACATTTGCGGCACTAAAGGATTCTGTAATTTGTGACAGTCCTCCTTGTAATGATGTCAATGCATCCTCCGGAGTAACAGTATTACCATTTGAATCTAGTCGTTCTAATGCATTAATAATTTCATCCATTACATCAAAAGTACTAGTTTTAGCTTCAAATTTTGTACCATCAACAGTTGGGACGGTTACTACAAATTCTTTATCTGTCCCCGTTGTTATAGACATAGTATCAGCTGTTGCCTCTCCATTCTCATCATACTTTACAAGTTGAGTTTTTCCTAAAGTTTCATTTGATGTAGTATTTGTAACATTAACACTATGAGGAGGTCCAAGAGTTACAGTTTCAGGATAAATATTTGCATCTTTGTCTACTAGGTTTGTTCCATCAAAAGTCCATACTGTACCATCTCCATCAATAAGAGGTTCATTTGTATTAAAACTTATTGAATTTGTTGACGTTGTTAAAGGTATTACAGCTTCTTGTTTCCACTCAAAACCATCTTGATCAATAATTCTATCTCTTCCATCGAATTCTAAGTTCCCACCTTTTAAAGCACTGCTTGAAGTATACATAAAGGTGTCAAAACCAGTAATACCTCTTTCTTGATAAGATCCATCTTCTATTGCTACTTTTCTTAAAAAACCATCACCTTGATAAGAAACTTTTCCATCTGCATCTTTTGTAAAAGGCTTAACCTGAGTATTTGAACCAGAAAAAAGATATTCACCTTCAACTTGCTCATTTGCAAATGAATAGAGATTTTCTTTTACACCTTTTAAATTTACAGCAATAGCTGATCTTGCACCCTCATCAGTAGTGGCATTTAAAGCTTTTATAACTTCTGCTTTTACATAAGTTAGTAAATTTTTTACTTCTTTTAGTGTACTATCAGATACATTATTTTGGGCATTAGTTTTTTGAATTTGTTCTTTAAGTCCTTCATATACTCTAATTTTATCATCTACATAAATTTCACGTGTATATAAACTTGAATCATCACTACCCTTCTCTAATATCTTACCCGTAGCAGTCTGGTAACTTATTCTTCTTTGTTCGGCATTTAGATTGTCTAATCTATATAACGTTTGTTCTGTTGACCTAATCATTGGAATACCTCCTTAAACTTAGATACTATCTCATTATAATTATACTGTTCTTTCATAGTCTGTGTCAAGAACGTTCTAATTTTATCTTTTCTTGCTAACGCATCATCAAGTTCTTGGTCCATTCCGTGCTTATATGCGCCTACTCTTACAAGAACTTCATTCTCTTTTATTAATGATAATACCCTTTTTAGCTTTAAGAAGTAATTATAATGTTCTTCATCAACTACTTTATCCATGACCCTAGAGGCCGATTTTAATATATTAATTGGAGGATAAAATCCTTGTTCTGTTAAATCCCTTGTCAATACAATATGTCCATCCAAAATTGACCTACTTTGGTCTGATATAGGATCATTCATATCATCTCCATCCACAAGCACAGTGAAAAATGCTGTAATAGACCCTTTTGCATTATTTCCTGCACGTTCCATTAATTGGGGCAATAGGGCAAATACTGAAGGCGGATAACCACGACTAACGGGAGGTTCCCCCGTACTTAATCCAATTTCTCTTTGTGCCATAGCAAATCTTGTAACAGAATCCATCATTAAAAGAACGTCATGCCCTTTATCTCTAAAAAACTCGGCAATTGCCATAGCAGTAAAAGCACCATACTTACGCATCAATGCAGATTCATCAGAAGTTGCCGCTACAATTATTGTATTTTCTAAATCATTATTTAAATTATAATGAATAAACTCAGGGATTTCTCTCCCTCTCTCACCTATTAAAGCTATAACTTTTATCTGTGCTTCACAACCTTTTACAATCATTCCCATTAAAGTAGATTTCCCTACCCCCGAACCTGCAAAAATACCTACTTTTTGACCTTTTCCTGATGTTAACATTGAATCAATGGGCTTAACTCCAGTAGAGAATCTTTCATCAATAATTCCCCTTTCAAGTGCAGGCATCGAAAGTTTATTAATTGCAGAACTCTCTTCCAGATCTCTTATTTTACCTTTATCATCAATAGGTTCTCCTAAGGCATTAACTACACGTCCTAATAATCCATAACCAGTTTTTACGGATAATCCTTCTTTCTGTAAATACACTTTATCATGTATTCTAAAACCTTCAATAAAAGAAAAAGGAACAATAGTAAAGTCTGATGATTCAATGGAAGCAACCATACCTAAAACCGTATATAAATGCTGTTGAGATTCAATCTTAACAATATCTCCAATTGCAACTTCAATCCCTATAGCTTTAATTGTAGTAGTTGATATATGTCTAATTCGACCAAAAGGAATAGATAAATTTGTAGAGTCAATGCTCTCTAAAAGTGAGTCAATGTCCATTTACATCTCATCACACATTTTTTTATAAAAACTATCTTTTGTATTTTCAATTGATTTACACTTATTCACAAACTCATCTTTTTTAAGATCATTATCGAATTCCTCATATAGTCTAATTACTTCATAATAAGTTTGTGCTAAATCATTAGGTTTAATTTTTCTTGAATATTCAATAGAATTAAGTAATAAATCCAGTGCTTTTTGATTTTCATTATTTGTTTGTGCAATTTTTGCAAGCTCAAGCTCTACAAATGGAGAATAAATATGTGCCTTCAATTCATTTTGTTTTTCGTAAAGTTTATTCAAAATATTCTTTGCATCATTAGGTAAATCTTTTTTAATAAAATATAAATAGTAGTTGTAATAAAAATCTATAATTACAGGGTTATTACTATTTTCAGTAATAAAACTTTGATTTCGATATGCATAATTGAAATATTTATCAAGTGTTACAGGATCTTCTTTTTGGCTTAATAGTAAAAATCTATATAAAAACTCTTTACTTAGAACTTTTTTATCATCTACCATATCTACCTTTGCAGAAAAACTTTCTGCTTCATTAAATTTTTGTAATGCTAATGCCATTCTTTCTAAATATAAATAAATATTTGCATCTCTACTTTTATTAAAAGTATCTTTTAAAAGTAAATAAGCTTTTTCATAAGGAACTTCAATTAAACATTCAAAAAATTTAAACTTAACTTGTTCATCTTTTATTAAAAGTTCTAAAGTTTGATTCCTTGACGTTTTTAATGCTTTATTTAATAAAAAACACTTACCAGCTTTTAGGTAATTTTTTATCATATCAATATTTACTTCATCAAAAATTATATTAACAGACTCATATCCAAATCTCTTTGCAATTGAATTTGAAATTTTTTTATAAACTTTTTTAGATTTTAAAATAATCTCATACTTCTTTTCTGCTTTATCATTTAATAATTCTTGTAAAAGAATTTTTTGTTGCATAGCTTCTGAGTTTTGGTATTTTGTTGCAAGAACAGAAGGCTTTATTTTTCTTTCTCGCATTAAAATTTCATCTAAATACATTTTTGCTTTCTGAGAATATATACCTTCAGGGAAATCATTTATTATATCTTTATAAAGCTCTTTTGCTTTTAACAAATACTTATTTGTTCTATCATACATATCCATATAAGTATTTGCTAATTTAAATTTAAAATCTTCTACAGAAGCCGGCTTATCAGTCCTTTCTAATAACTCTTCTAATATTTCAATAGCAAACTCTGGCATTCCTGCTTTTGTAAGGCGATTCACTTTCTTTAATGCTAAATAAGAGTCACTTGCATAATAATCCATATTCTTTTTTAATACTTTTGATATTAATGCATATGCTTTTTCTCTTTTTTTATCTAAGATATAAACATCAAAAAGTTCATCAGCAACTAAAGTAGCAACTAATACATCAGTAGTTTTTGTGAGAATTTCATATAAAACTTTTGTTGCTTTACGATAATCCCTTTGATGTCTATAAACTTTCGCCAAATATATCTGTCCATAAGCTTTTATTACATTATTGTCAAAGTTATTAATTATAATATTTGCAAAATATCTTGCATCTTTTGTTTTATTTGTATTTAATTTTAATTCAACTAAAACCATATATGCTTTAGCTAAATCATTTTCGTGAATTTTAGAATCATTAATAGCTTTTTCTAATTCTCTTGAAGCTTCAATCATGAATCTTTTAGATCCTTTTTTAAAAGCTAACTCAGAATATAAAATTATAATATCAGAATTTAATATTTTTATTTTATTTTGTTTTTTAAATGCTTTAATTTGACTATATGCATCATCAATTTTTCCATTACGAGCTAATATACGAATATTTTCAATAATCTCAAATCCATCAGCAATAGCTTGAGTTCTTCTTTGTGATATTTGATTACCTGAAGAATTTATAAATCCATAATAAAAATCTTTTTTGGCATATAATGTAGAGATAAAAAATAATACTATTAATAATAATTTCAAAAACTACCTCTTTTTTTTCTTTAATTCATATACATAAGAAAATATTTCTGCTAAAGCTTTATAAAACTCATTTGGTATTTCTTGGTCTATTTCAATTTGAGTATATATAGACCTAGCCAATGCAGGATTTTCAATAATTGGTATGTTATTCTCTCTTGCAATATCTTTTATTTTTAAAGCAATAAAATCAATTCCTTTTGCAACAATTTTTGGTGCAGAGTCCATTTGATTATCATATTTCATCGCAATTGCATAATGAGTTGGATTTGTAATAACAACATCTGCATCAGGAACATCTGACATCATCCTCTTCATCGCCATTTGCATTTGAATTTTACGAATACGTCCTTTTACTTGAGGATCTCCATCCATATTTTTATATTCATCTTTAACATCTTGTTTACTCATTTTAAGAGATTTAAAATAATAATGTCTTGTAAAATAAAAATCTATTATAGCAAAAATAATTATAATAAGTAATATAGCTGCTAAAAAGTACCCAGTAAGTCCAACTATGGAAGAAATTGTAGCTTGTAATTGTGTATCCATCATTGAGAGAAATGCTTTATGAGTAAACATAAAAAGTAAAAACATTACAACTACAATAATTGTAAGTTTTAAAGTAAGTTTTAATGCTTCTAATGCCTTCTTTGGTCCAAATATACCTTTTGCTCCTTTAATTGGGTCTAGTTTTTGTAAATCAATTTTTAAAGGATTTATAACAAAACCAAATTGAGCCCAGTTTGTTATAAAAACAAGCATTATAACTAAAACAAAAAGTGGTAAAAGTGCAGTTACAAGAGTAATCACTGTTGTATATCCTATAGTATAAAAGACATGAGAAGACATTTCTTCTCCCATAAAATTAAAAGAATAAAGCATAAGTTTTTTTATTTGATCAAGTGCATGTCCTGAAAAAAATAATAAATATAATGATCCAAAGAATAGAATTGCGGCACCAGAAACTTCCGCAGATTTAGGAACATTACCTTCTTTTTTTGCATCTTCTATTTTCTTATCGGTGGGTTCTTCGGTTTTTTCTCCACTGTCATCAGCCATTTAAATTACTACCTTTATTGGAGTTTTGAAATCATATAGTTTGTAAAACTTTCAGTAAAAACTTCCATTCCTAAAATAAGGAATATAAATATTAAAGCAAATTTTAGCTGAAAAGTAATAACAAAAGGTGAAAATGATGGCATAGATTTTGTTCCATATCCATAATATACATCCATAATAAAACCAATAAAGAAAAGAGGTAAAGCAAAGGCAAAGGCAAAAGCAAACATTCTTTTTATTTCATCAATTGCTATTTGAATACCATCATATGAAAAAATATCAAAAGTACCTAGATGAATTAAAGAAAAACTTTTTACTAGTATTATTAAAGTCATTTCATACATACCAGTCTCAAAAAATAAAACTAATGCTATCCAGTATAAAAGTCTACTAACTAGCCCTTCATTTGAACCCGTGGCAGGGTCAAACATACTAGCCATTGATAAAGCTGTAGAGAAACCAACAAATTCACCAATAATTCTAACTGCAGCAAAAATTACATTAATAAAAAATGAAGCTACTAAACCTAAAGTTATTTCAGAAATTAAAGCAAGAATAAAAGAACTTTCTGTAAAAGTTCCTTCTAATTCAACCATAGGAAAAAGGAAAATAGTAATATAGAATGCAAATGCAATTCTGATTGTTCCACTTATAGAAGTATGCCCGAAGACAGGCATAAATGCAATAAAAGCTAATAGTCTTGCAAAAAGTAAAAGAAATTGGTAAAGTATCTCTGGATTAAGTAATGATATTAACTCTTGCATCTATAAATAATTTAAATCTTCACCAACATTTTGATTTTGAGTAATTGTTTCAAGAATTTCATTTGAAGAATGATTTTCTTTATTCTTTTTATTTTGCTCTTGTTGATTCGATTGATTAGAGTTTTGATCTTGCAAATTAAAATCTAAATCAAAAGTAGTTTGATTATTATTAAAGTTTTTATTTAGTGCTTCTTTTAAAAGACTTTGATTTTCAACAAAACTATCCAAAGTACTTGCATTTGACATATTCATACTAATACTAATTCCATTATCTTTGTCATTTTTCATCAAAATTGCAATATGTCCTAATTGAGATGGGAATAAATTAATTCTAAATGCAGTTACAGGAGGCTTATAGTTTTGATACATATTTTTTGCAACATCTGACATCATTGACGACATATGCTGTTGTGCTCCAATTATTCTATTTTGAATAGATAATGCTAATGCAGGATTAACATTTAAATTTGATACAACTTCTGTTGCTGACGTAGATGAGGATACTGTTGATGTGATATTAGAGATTAAGTTTGATGTATCATTTTTCCTAGCACTATTAGCAAAAGCTAATTTTTCCAACAAAGAATCAGTATCAAAATTATCTACAGCTTTTACATTTTTAGTTACTGTTTCAATGTCAACCGATGTTTTTTTAAGACCAAGATCTAAGATCTCAGCGCCTTTTTTCACATCATCAACACTTTTACCCTCTTTTACAACCTTTTTACCCTCTTCCTTAGTAGAAAGCATTTGATTGTAAATAGAATTCTTTTGATTACTTAAAAATATATTAGTTACAACATCAGTAGTTTTTAAACTATTTGATTGTTCTTGTAATGGATTATTTAAAGGCATTTCTTTTGAGGAAATTGTATTAGTTTTTGCATTGTCAAGAAGTCTATCCATTAATGATTTATTATTTACTGTGTTATTTTCCCTAGGTGTCTCTTTTAATAAGTCTTTCTTATCAATATTAATTCTTTGTTCATCTTTAACAATAGCTTCTGGTTCTAATTTCGCTAAATTTTTTGTCGAACTATCAACTATATTTTTATTTATCGCTTTATCTTGATTATTATTTAATATTTTTTCAGTTTTTGAATCTTCTGTTAAATTTGTATCAAGTTTTTTAGAATCTTTTATATTCAAAGATTCTTTTACTTCTACATTTTTTTCTTCTATTTTCTTTGTATCAACATTAGTTATATTTTTCTCTTCTATATTTACTGAAGATTTAGTATTATCATTATTTAATTTATTTATAACTTTTTTTACTTCTACATTTGTAATATTTTCTTTTTTTAATACTTTTTCATTAGGTTCTGTAGTAATTTTGACTTCCGCATCTTGTATATCAACTTTTGTTTCTAAAACAACTTTTCCACTTTTATTTTCACTTCTTACTTCTGTATCTTTTAATTCTACTACGTCTTTTTTTACTTTTTTACTATCTTCTTTTGACTCTATCGTATCATTACTTTTAATATCTTTTTTTAAATTTGATTCTTTTGTTTCTTCTTTTAATATAGGAGGAGTAGATTCATTTTTTATATTTTTTTCTAATTTTACATCTGGGTTTTTAGTTATGATTTCTTTATCAATATTTTTTTTATCATCTATTTTTGTATCATTTTTTTCTACCTCTGATGATATAACAGTCTTTGCTTGACTAATCATTTTGTCCAGTAAAGATGAACTTTTTGTAGCTTCTCCATTTGATTCTTTTTCATGACGTGAAATATTATTATCTTTGGGTTCTTTACTTACTGAAGGATTTTTTTCACTATTTAGAGTTTTCACATCTTTCTTAGCTTCAATAATCATACGATCTAATAATGAAGTACTTGTAGAAGTTTTTTCTATTTTTGATTCATTACTGGTTGAAGAAACTTTTTCATTTGTAGTTGTTTCTTTTTTTTCAGACTCGTCTACTTTTTTCGAGTTAGAGCCTAAGTTAGTTGATTCTTTTTTTTCAGATTTTGTAGCAGAAAGTTCTTGTCCATTACCTTCTTTTGTTTTTTCAACTACTTGCTGTTCTTGTTTTAAAGGATTAGTATTATTAGTTTTAGTATCTGTATTTTCTTTTGAAACTTCTTTTTTTTGATTATTTACCATTAAACTATCAAATAGAGATAGTCCTTCTTTTTTTGTAGTATTAGTATTTACTTGTGAATCATTCTTTAACTCAGGGCTTTTACCAATTGATAAAAAATCTACTTCTTTAGTCATAATTTATGCTTTTAAAATATCTAATGTCTTCGTATCAATATTTTTATGAGTATTGAAAGTTGCGACATTAGCTTCATAAGAACGCATAGCTTCAATTAAATCCACCATTTCAACTACTGGATTAATATCTGGATATGCAACATAACCATCTTCATTCGCATCTGGATGTGACGGTTCAAATCTCATAACTGCTTTTGCATTATCATCTACTATAGATTTTACTCCCACTCCCCTTAAAGAAATATCAGAATTTTTATTTAGTTCAGTTTCATTAGTAGCTGCTTTTTTAGATTCTTGTAAAAGAATTTCTTCAAAAATAACATTTTGTTTTTTATATGGTCCACCAGCTTCAGTATGTGTAGTTTTTGCATTTGCAATATTTGCACTTACAACATTTATTCGTGTACGCTGTGCACTCATTCCAGAAGTTGCTATGTTATAACCATCAAAAAAACCCATAATATTCTCCTATAACCTATACTTGCATTCGCATAACTTCTTTATATGCGTTAATAGCTTTGTTTTTTACTTCTAATGCTAATTTTAAAGAAAGTTCAGCTTCTTCTATTTTTTGTACTGCTTCTTGTAAATTCTTAACATTACCTGTTGCAATACCTTCCATAGCTTTGTATCCCTCAACTTGTGAATTATTAACTTCAGATATTGCATCTTTTAACATATTATCAAAAGTTTTATCATTTGTTTTATTTACAGGATTAACATTGTTATTGGTAATTGAACCAATTGAATCTGTGATTGATGAAATATTCATTAAGATCCCTTTATTCTTTAGTTAGCCTGATTCCCAACAGTTTGTGCATCTTGCACACCCAATTCAGCCATCATTGCATTTATTTTTTCTTCATTATATTTAAAGTCTAATTCAGCTCGTTTGTTATCTAAGTTAAAAAGTAAAATAATAAGTGATAACATCATATTTGAGACTCCTTTTAAAATTATAGTAACTCCTATAATTCCAAATATCATTTCTAATGGTGTATATAAATCTGCATTAACAACAAAAAATATTAATGTAGCAAAAAAACCAGTGGCAATATATAATCTAAAGACACCACTATTTATCACATTTTGTGAAAATTTTTCAACTATCATAACATCCCTATGTTAGATAAAAAAATATTAAATGCATTTGTATACACAAACAAACCTTATTTTATATTATTAAGTATTGAATCGATCGCTTTTTGCAATTGTTTAGTAATATCATCATTTGCAAATTCATGTGCAAATATTTTTCTTAGTCTTGAAGTAGTAGAAATATTCGCTGATGTCGACACATTACCTATATATTTTACCATAAAATTTGTATTTAGCCTATTCTTTTTTGCCAAATTCACCAAAGAATTTGCAATTGTTTCACCAATCTTATAATTCTGAGTATGATTAAAACACAATAGTAATTTTTCTTTTTCAACAGATAACATTTTCATTAAGGCATAAACATCTGTTAAAGCAGAAGGGTCTGTAGTTGTTAAAGCAAGAATATTATTAGATACAGATAGAAATTCTTGCACATAATTATTTAACCCCGCACCAGTATCAATTAACACTAAATCATATTTATTTAAAGCTTTAATATCTTCTACAATACGAGTTAAAACTAAAGAATTTTTAATATGTGCATATTGATAGCCACTTTTCCCTGCAACTAAAGAAATGTTAGCAAATTTTGTTTCACTAATCACTTCAGTTATAGTATTTCGACCTTCAATATAATCAAAAAGAGTTAATTTAGGTTTCATATCAAATAATACTTGCATATTTGCAAGTCCAATGTCCGCATCAATTATTGCAATCTTATAACCTCTTTTAGACAAAAGGTAAGAAATGTTAGCTGTAAATGTAGACTTGCCAACTCCTCCTTTTCCAGAAGTAACTGTAATAATTTTTGTTTTTGATTGATTTTGAGATTTTCTTGTTAAATTTATTAATTTACTAGCCTGAGAAGAGATTGCATTAAACAACAATTATCTCCTTGCACAAGCATTATTCATAAAACAATCAATTAAAAAGCTAGAATCTGAAACAATTAAGTCATCAGGTACGTTCTGTCCTATTGAAAAATAGGTTATTGATTTTTTTGTTTCATGTGCAAAAGAAATTAGATTACCAAAACTCTTTGTTTCATCCAGCTTTGTAAAAGTCAAGTAGTCAATATTTAATCTTGAATAATTTGTGTAAATATCAAGTAAATCAGTATGTTTTACATTAGCAGGAAGAACTAAAACCTTTTCAATTGGTAAATCATCTACTCTTTCTTGATATTCGTTTATAAGTTCAATTTTATCAACATCATATTGACTAGAACCTGCTGTATCAATAAAAATGTAATTACAGTCTTTCAACCTTAAAAGAGCTTCAACTAAGTCTTCGGGTTTCTTAACAACTTCTAAAGGTAATCTCATAATATTAGTATATGCCTGCAGTTGCTCAATTGCACCTACTCTAAAAGAATCTAAAGTAACAATTCCTACTTTGTAATTCTGTCCTAACTTATAGGCATACCTAGCAGCAAGCTTTGCAATTGTCGTAGTTTTTCCAACTCCGGTGGGACCTACCATCATTATAATTTTTCTTTGGTGCTTTCGTAATGGAACTTCATGTTTTATAGGAATAATTCTTCTTAATACTAATTTAAAAAAATCATTCACTTTTTTTGGATTTGATTTTAATGCTACGGGAAGCTGTTTAATAGTTTTCTTCATAATAGTATATGTCATCTCTTGATCAAAACCGTTTTTCTCAAAAAGTGTATATATATCGATAAATTCAGGAGGTATTGTCAAATCATATAACTGACTTTTTGGGTCCCATAATGTTTTTTGGACTTGTAAAATCGCATCTTGCATTTTAAGAATTTCTTCTCTAAAGTCATAAACTTTTGCTTCAACCCTTTGATTATTTATACTAGGTTGAGAAACTATTCTTTTTGTATGTTTAATTTCTTGTTCTTCATCCTCTATAGTAACAACAACCTCATACATATCTTTATTTCCATCACTAACACTAGATATCTTTTTTGTTGAGATTACAATAGCTTCTTCTCCACACTCTTCTTGTGCATTTCTTAGGGCAATAGTCGGCGTCTCACCTAAAAAAGAGAGCATATTCATCTTAATCTTCCATCTTTATAAATTTTTTCAATTTTACCATCATTTCTTTTTATTTTTATATATTCATCATTTTCAAAAATTAACTTTCCATTTCTCTCAATCTGAATTGAACCAAAGTTAAATAAAATCTGTCTCTTATACACATCTCCGAGCCCACGAGA
>CAJXPH010000039.1 GCA_913057765.1 uncultured Campylobacteraceae bacterium | reverse complement strand
ATCTACACTATCCTCTTCGTCGGCAGCGTCAGATGTGTATAAGAGACAGAAGTAATTGTATTATTAATATTCAAAGAATTTATACATTTTCCTAAAACTTCAAATAGCATTTTTGTATTAATTGGTTTTACAATATATTTCTCCATATGTAATTCTACAGCTTCAAGTAAATACTTTTTATCAGTATGTGCAGTTATCATTATAACAGGTGTATTTTTATCATGTTCTCTTACTTTTTTAATAAATTCTATGCCATCCATAATAGGCATATGAATATCACTTATTATAATATCAGGCTTATTTTTTTCATATAAATCAAGAGCTTCTTGTCCATTAGAGGCCTCATATACGTCTTTTGCATAATAGCTCAAGGTCTTCATAATATTCTTTCTAATTCCAATTTCATCTTCTGCATAAAGTATAGTTAATGCTTTTAATTTTATTTTTACATTTTTCAAAATAGTACCTTTATTTTTAAGTTTTTTACTCAAACTCCCAATATTATAACAGATAAAAATTAAATTTAGAAATTAAGATAAATTTAAAAAATTGCAATTTTTGGTATTTTTTTGCAATTTTTTTTGGTTAGCATGGATGTATGAATTAAAAAAAGAGGTTGAAATGAAAACAAATTCTGAAAGATTAAAAACAGCAAAAAACTTAAGAGATATTTTCTTGAGTAATAATTCAAAAGAGTTGTTTAAAGCTTTTTCAAGTCTATTCAAAGATACAAATATATCTGAGATAGAACTTGAAACTGACTTTAATTATTACTTTATTGGTCCTGATGCTCCGATTGCACCACCTTATGCATCTATTTATTTGGATGAAGAAGATGCCCTTATGACTAAAACTACAATGCAAATACGAGATCTCTATGAAATTATGGGATTCAAGAATAGTCTTAAAGACAAAGTTCCAGAAGATTTTATAGGATTGGAGCTAGATGCCTACTATCAATTACTTTTTATTGAAATTGAAAAAGATATTCCATATTTAAAAGACTTAAGAACTTATTTTTTATGTGAACATATAAATACATGGATATTCAAATTCAGAGATAGAGTATTGGAGCATAAAGATAAAAATTCAAAGGTAGTTAATTTGATAATAGAAGAATTAGATAAATTTTTTATAAATGAACTCAAAATAAAAGGAGAAATATCATGAGTTATTCAAAAGAAAAAGTAGAAGGGATATTAAACGATGGCCTTCAAAGAAGAGGTTTCTTAAAAGGTTTGGTCGCTTGTGGTGTTTTATCTGTATTACCAGGAGGAAGATTATTAGCAAACGAATCTTTAAATACTAAGATTCCATATTTAGGAGAAAAAGAATACGAAACTTTTAGAAACGCATGTCCTAGAAACTGTTATGACACATGTAGTATAAAAACTTATGTAAAAGATGGTGTTATGCAATTCATAGAAGGAGCTACAGAATCAACTTTTACAAAAGGTGGTTGCTGTGTAAAAGGAAACACTTATTCACGACGTGTTTACTCTCCTAAAAGAATTAAATATCCTATGATGCAAGTTGGAGGAAAAGGTTCAGGTTCGTGGAAAAGACTTTCTTGGGATGACGTTATTAGTCATATTGGAGACAAAATCTTAACTATGAAAAAAGATGATGGACATTTATTAGGTGCTGCACTTACAAAATATTCTGGAAACTTTGGTATTACACATTATGGTGTTGAAGGTATGTTTAGTTCAATTGGATATACAACAAGATTTGGAGGAACTCCTTGTTGGCCAGCAGGGATTGATGCACAAAATTTTGATACAGGAAATATGTGGTGTAATGATCCAGAAGAAATGAAAGATAGTAAATATATTATTCTTTGGGGTGTTAACCCAGCTTCAAATTCTATTCATACTATGAAGTATATTTATGAAGCAAAAAGAAAAGGCGCAAAAGTTATTGTAATTGACCCATTATTTACAGAAACTGCCTCTAAAGCAAGTGAATATGTACAAGTAAAAGCGGGAAGTGATGGCCTATTAGCTTTAGCTATGACTAAAATTATCATTGAAAATAATTTACATGACAAAAAATGGCTTAAGAAAAATTCACATGGATATAAGAAATTTGCAACATATTTAAAAACAATATCTGTTAAAAAAGCATCAGAAGTAAGTGGCCTTTCTGAAAAATTAATTAAAGAAATCGCGTTAGATTTTGCAAAAGCTGATCCCGCAACTATTTGGATGGGGTATGGACTTCAAAGACACACAAATGGTGGAGCTATGGTTAGAGCTATTGATGCATTAGTTGCAGTAACTGGAAATGTTGGGAAATATGCTGGTGGGGCAAGATATGGTCATTTAAGTACTTGGGGATTCAATTATAATGCAATGACAAACCCAAAACCTGAAGGAAGCATTGGATATACAGCATCTGGTGCAGTTATGGGTGACGTACACGGAGCAGGAAGTGATGAAAAAGTTAAATATTCAGATAGATATCTTAATATTAATAAAACAGCTGATGGAATATTAACAGCAGCAGATCCAAAAATAAAATTACTTTGGGTAGCATGTAAAAATCCTATGGCTCAAGATTTTGATAGAAATAAGCTTATCAAAGCATTTAATACCATAGATACTGTTGTTGTTGCTGATCAATTTTTTAATGAAACAACAAAATGGGCTGATATAGTTTTACCAGTTACAACTCAATTTGAAGAGTATGATGTAAATGTATCTTATTGGCATTATTGGTTAAGTTTAAATGAACAAGCAATCAAACCACTTCATGAAGCAAAATCTGATTTAGAAATTGCATCATTATTGTCAACTTATATGAATAAAAAAGAAAAAGGTTCTTGTACTTTCCCTCAAAAATATGATAGTAAAAAGTCAACTATTAAAGAGTTTAATAACGGTATTTATGAACAATTTGGAATAAAATCATGGAAAGACTTAAGAAATGGACCTGCAAAAGCTAAAGCTGTTATTCCTTTTGCCGATGGCAAATTTGGTACTCCAAGTGGTAAGTTTGAATTTTATTCTGAAAAAGCAATAGAATTTGGGCATACAGCATTACCTGAATATTTAGAGGTAAGAAAACCTTATGATAAATATAGACTAACAACCTTACATTCTAGATTTTCACTTCATTCGCAATTCCAAAATCTCGATTGGATGGAAGATGTTCACCCTGAACCATTTGTTTATATTAATCCCTCAGATGCAACAAACAAAAGAATTAAAACAGGGGACATGGTTGCAGTTTTCAACAAACAAGGTCTCTTGCGCGTAAAAGCGAAGGTTACAGATAATACACCTGTTGGAACATTTATGATGTATGAACAGTGGTTTAACAATAGTATTTATAATGTAAATGAGTTAGTTGATGATACCTCTTCAGATATGGGTTCATTCAAAACAGGCGCACCAGGTATCGCACTACAAGATACTTATGTAAACGTTAGAAAAGTATAAGGAGGAAATTATGCAAAAAGCTTTTTTAGTAGATAGTGATAAATGTTTAGGTTGTAATACCTGTGCAATGGCTTGTAAAAATCAATATCACCAAGATAAAGGTATATTATGGAGACAAGTAAGAGAGATAGGTCATGAAGAATATAGAACAGATCAAAATAATATTTTACCTACACTTGTATGGTATGCAAAACCTCCTAAGGTAGAGGTTCCTGCTGAGAGGTATTATGCCTCAATTGCATGTAACCACTGTGAAGAACCAGCATGTGTTGCCGTTTGTCCAGTTCAAGCACATACAAAAGATCCTGAAACTGGTATTTGTAAACATGACCAAAGTTTATGTATTGGTTGTGGAGGATGTGTTAAAGCTTGTCCATTTGGTGCATCTAAATTCAATGAGAGATTAGGAAAAGCTGAAAAATGTAGTATGTGTTGGGAAAGACAAGCAGATGGAAAATTACCAGCTTGTGTTCAATCATGTCCAGTTGAAGCGATTCAAGTTGTTGATATTCATGATCCAAAGTATGCAAATATTGGAAATAAAAATCCTCTAGGACTTGATTATGCAGTTGATGCACCTACAAAACCAAGTACACGATTCATAAATTCAAGTATGCCTGGAAAAATTCATAGATTATAAGGATATAAAATGAAAGTTATTTTTATACTTCTTTTTATTTCTTTAACATCACTTTTTGGCGAGCACCCCTCGCCAGAAGTATGTCCAATAGTTAAAAATGATTTTAATTACTATTCAAATCAAAAAGTTGAATTAGTTATACCTTCTAGTTTTTCTTTAGGTAAAAATCAGATAGAAATAAAGTTAAGTGAAACAAAGTTACCTTCGGGGTACAACATTGTAGCATTTATTGATGTTGAGCAATTTTCTTCAAAAGATGAACCCGAAGTAGAAAATGGAATCCCTTTTGCTTCTGTAGAATTTGACGAAAAAGGAAAATATGAATTATTATTAAATGTGAACTTAATTTACAGAAGTAGTTGAGCAGGAGTACAAGTTGCTAGTTTAGCAAGACAAATAATACAAGCTACTGTTAACTAAAAGTATAAATTAATTCTAGTTTTACGAAAATCACATACTATATTAGAATGTGGTTTTCTTATCTATGTAACTTTAACTCCTATAGTAATTAAAGGCTATAAGATTTTTTCCTGACCAATTCTATATAGTGCAAAATCATATTTAATAGGATCATAAGAATCAAACTCTCTAAGCTTATTTGTTATCTCAATTGCAGATTTCAAATCATATGTTTTTCTTTGTAGTAAACCTAACTTTTGTGAGACTTTAAAAGTATGAGTATCCAAAGGAAGTATCAAGTCTTTTTTATTTATTCCAGTCCAAAGTCCTAAATCAAGTTCATCACTTCTTACCATCCATCGTAAGAACATATTCCATCTTTTATATGGGGCATTTCCTATCTCTTTGATAACTCCTGCCTTATCTCTTTTAAAAGTTTTTGAGGCTAAAAAAGTAAACCCTTGTGATTTATAATTTGCGACAGAATGTATTTTATTTATAACACTATCTAAACCTTCAAAAACTGAATTCTCTATATTGTAGCCTTTTAAAAATATACTATTTAAACTATCTTCTTGTTTCATTCTTCTGAAAGTTTTAAATATCTTTTTTATATCTTCACTATTTTGAAATCTGTAATAAAAACCTTCAAGCTCTTTATCTATTTTTTCTTCGCTTTCATCTAATAAGGAAAAATCTAAACTATCTAAAAACTTGACAATTAATTTTGCATTTCCATATGCAAACAGAGCACAAAGTAATATTATATATTCGTCTTTATATCTACTTGCTACTAATAGAGGGTCTGGCTTGTCATAGCTTAATTCATAATTACTATTTCGAGAAGTAACTTCTCTATCTAAAAGTTCTTTTATCTCTTTATCTTTATTTGTCATATGCACTTTTCATTTATAAATTTTTCTATATCTTGTTCTATTTTCTCATACGCGGTATTTGCATCTTCATAGTACACTTTATTAAAACACTCTTCTAGAATTGCAGGACTAGGTTCTAAATTATTTAAAATAGTAAAATCTGCATATTGTGTTAGAAAACTGACATCAATGACATTTCCACTTGTACCAATCACAACTAATAAACCACAATCATCAAGTAGTTTATGCATGTTTTCATAGAAAGGTGCGGGTTCACCAAAAAATACAATATTTGGTCTCATTTTTCCCCCACATGATTTACACGTAGAGTTAGAATCATCTTGTAAATCATATTTTACATTTATTACTTTAGAACAACTCATACATTTTAATTCTTCTAAGAAACCATGAAGATGAAGGATATCATTACACTTTGCCTTTTCAAGAAGATTATCTACATTTTGAGTGATTATTTCTACTTCTTTGGGATACTTTTCTTTTAGTCTCGCACACATATGATGGGCATTATTTGGGACTTTATCTTCAATATCTTTTCGTCTTAAATTGTAGAAATTAACTGTAGCATCATAGTTCCAATCTAGGCACCCTGCACTACAGATTTCATCTATATTATGATTTTCCCAAAGACCATTATCATCTCTAAAAGTTGAAATACCACTACTTGCACTTAATCCTGCACCAGTTAAAATAACTACTTTTTCATCCATAGAATAACTCGATTTTTTTCTTATAATAACATCTTTGAAAAATATTCACTTTTATAGCCTTATACTTGATCTTCGATAATATTCATTCTTAAACTTTTTAATACACTCTCTTTTAACACTAAATCAACATTATACTCATCTGCTAAAACTTCAAACTCTTTAAATACATTAATTGTATTTTCTAGAATTTGAGATGATTGTTTCTTAGTTAAATTACAATACTTTCCAAACTTGATTATATCGTCACTAGTAAAGTCATCTTGTTTCCCATTTAGTTTTATCTGATGTACTCTAGTCCATTTCCCCGTAGGGTCATAAGAGTAAGTCATATCAAATGCAGGAGATAGAACCCACTTCCCTTTTTTATCCATTAAAAAACCAAAGTTTTTTGTATGGTCATCTTGGTTCCTTCCTACAATATTAAATACTGCTCGTCTGAAGGTTTCCGCAACATCATCTTGACCTAAGCCTAACTCTCTAATATTAAGGATTAACTGTTCATATGTGTAAGCTCCTGTTGTATCTCTATCAAAATGAGATAGTCCTGCCCATGATATATAGTGAAGTTTCGTTGTCTTAGAGTCTTCAATTATCCTATCAAATCTTTTAATTAAAAAATGAAAATTGTCTCCATCAATAATATAATCAGTATCGGGCATATTTATTTCACATTTTTTTGCTAATTTACTATAAATGTATTCTACTTTTGTCATACCTTTTGGATCTGTCGAATCTCTATCTTGATTAGATGCAGAATCAAATTTTAGTAGCCAATAAGTAAAATCTCCCGTATATAATTTAGTTCCATCATATAAAATATTATCCTCATCTTTTGCAACTAGTGCTTTTGCCCTTGCCCCGCCTGCACTTGAACCAACTTTTATTAAATTTAATGCTTCTTGTTTTGTTTTTGCATTTTGAAGTTTTTTGTGTAAATCATCTTTTTTATTTAATACAATTTCTGCAAGTTCTGATAATAAACTTATATCTAATACTCCTGTACCGTCTAACTCATCTTCAAATTCTGTGGGATAATACTCTAGCGCACCCATCCCTCTTTTACCTACATATAGTAATCTATCTAACGTAGTAATATCATTTTGTGGTATTTTTTTCTCTGCCATAAATTGGTCTATCAATTGATTACCAAATTTATCAGGTAATGAGTCTGTAAAAACACCCGGTATACCTTTAAATGTTCTAAAACTTATATCTTCAAAAGAGAATTTATTTGGGGGATACTTCATCAATAAAGGAGAAGGGTATATTTCTGAAAGTATAAAGTTTTCATCGTACTCAAATTGTGCAATATTTGAATTTTCGGGATATCCTAAATATCCTATTGTAGTTCCCCATAATTTAACTTCTACTACCTTACTCATTCATCATCTCCCCACTTAAACTCTATTCTCTTATCACTTTTTCTTTTAAATACCCTTCTTGGTAAAGGTCTATTTTTAGTTTCTCTAATACTAAAATCATCTTCAATCTTAATCACTTTTTCAAGATTATCAAGTTCACCAAGCCCTCTAAGTATTTTTATAAAATTTACAAGATTTATATTAGAGCCATTCTTTAATCTTTGTATTGCATCTTTAGTTGATCCGCCTTTTTTCATTACATCTTCATCAGATAGCTTTTTGCGTAATCTTAATTCTTCATAGTTTTGACCTAACACTTTAATAATATTTTCATCAGTTAATAAATTAAAATTCATGATTAGCTCCTTATTGTATATATTGTATCATAATACTATGTATATATGCTACTTATTTAATATTTATTAACTAATACTATGTATATATGCCTAGTATTAACTAAGTAAAGTATTCGCTAATTTTATTACATTGAAAATAGAATAATCCAAATTCTTTTTGTTATAATACTATCATTGAAAAAACATATACTTAAAAAAATCGGATAAAATCAATGCAAAATATTTTAATAACAGGTTGTTCAACTGGAATTGGACTACAAACAGCAAAAACACTAAAACAAAATGGAATAAAAGTATACGCAAGTGCAAGAAAAGAAGAAGATGTAGAAATGCTAAAAGAGCTAGGATTCAATACATTTTTATTGGATGTAACAAAACCAGAACATATATCATCTGCACTAGAACAAATCATAAAAAATGATGCAAAAATAGATGCAGTTTTTAACAATGCAGGATTTGGACAACCAGGCGCATTAGAAGATATGAAGACTGAAATACTTAGAGAACAATTTGAAACAAATGTATTTGGATTACATGAACTTACACGACAAGTATTACCATATATGAGAAAACAAGGTTATGGGAAAATAATCCAACATTCTTCAGTTTTAGGTATTATTTCGCTAAGGTTTAGAGGTGCTTATAATGCTTCAAAATACGCTATTGAAGGATTAGCTGATACGCTAAGACTTGAATTAGCCAATACTAAAATCTCTATAAGTACAATAAATACTGGTCCAGTAACTTCTAAATTTAGAGAAAATGCTGTGAAAAAATTTAAAGAAAATGTTGACCAAGAAAATAGCTCATATAAAAAAGAATATGACACACAATTAAATGCAAGACTTGAAAATGACAAAGATACAACACCTTTCAATCTTCCTGCCTCTGCCGTTGCAGATATTATTCAAGCTATCATGAATACAAGTAGACCAAAACCAAGATATTATGTTACAAAGGCTACTTATATTTTAGGATTTTGTAAAAGAATCTTATCTACATCACTTTTAGATTCTATTTTAAAAAAAATGTAAAAAAAGAGGTTACCCTCTTTTTTTATTAAGCTTTCATATACGGTTTTCCGTAGAATCTTATAGTTAAGAATACAACTGCTAAACCAATAGGTAAAAGTAGATACACAGGAACACCAAATGCCGCTGGTAAATAACCACAAACTACAGCAACTATCCCTACAAATATTGCATAAAATAATTGTGTAGAAACGTGATCCATATGATCACAAGATGCAGCCATTGATGACAAAATAGAAGTATCAGAAATAGGAGAACAATGATCACCAAAAATTGCTCCTGTTAATACAGCACCTACATTTAATACAATATAGTTATGTAAATCAACACCTTCAAGCCCAGTGTTTAATCCAATTGCACTTGCTAATGGAATCGTTAAAGGCATCAAAATACCCATAGTTCCATAAGAGGTGCCAGTTGAAAATGAAATAATAGAACCCAGTACAAAAATGATAGTGGGTAAAATAAACTGAGGAGTTGTATCCGAAAGTAATTCAACTAAATAAGCTGCAGTTCCAAGCTCTTTCATTACAGAACTTAAAGACCAAGCTAAAATTAAAATCACAGCTGTAATTACAAGTGCTTTTACACCATGAACCCAAGTATCTAAAGCTTCATGAAGTGTAAATAGTTTTTGTTGTAATCCCATTCCAATAGCAACTAAAGAAGCTAAAAGTGCTGCTTCAAAAATTACAATAGAAGCATCAGCTGCACCAAAAGCATCTCTAATAGATGCAAATGAATATGGATCAGCATTGAATGCTTTTAAAATATCCCCTTCAAGTCCTGAAGCACCATTTACATAAAACCCAACAAAAGCGACAAAAATTAAAACGGCAATTGGAACAATTGCATTATAAATTGAATACTCAATACCTTCTTTTGGCATCATAAAAGAGTTTTCTTGATTCATTAGTTCATTTTTTGCTGATTCAGGATTTGCAACTTGTCCAGTTTCATATGCACGCACTGCAGCTTTATGCATAGGACCAAATTCTCTTAAAGTAATTGCTGAGAAGAATACAAACCCTAGCATTAGAATATTATAAAATCTATAAGGAAGTGTTTCTACAAATATAGAAAAAGCATTTATTTCCGGCTGTCCAATAACTATATAAGCGTCTTTAATTAAAGACAGCTCATATCCAACCCATGTAGAGATAAGAGCAAGTCCTGCAATAGGTGCAGCAGTAGAGTCAATAATAAATGCTAATTTCTCTCTAGCAATTTTAAGTTTATCAGTTACAGGTTTCATAATTGGACCAACAATTAAAGAGTTTGCATAATCATCAAAGAAAATTACAAATCCCATTAGCCAAGTATAAATTTGTGCAGAAGCAGGAGTTTTAGCTTTTTTAGCTAATTTTTCAGCGATAGCTCTAGGGCCACCCATTTTTGTAATAACTGCAATCATACCACCGATAGTAAGAACTTGAAGTACAATACCTGCATTCCAAGAGTCTGCAAGTGAACCAACCATTTTAGATGATAAATCAACAAATACATTAAATAAAGAAGCAAAAATATTCTCACCACTAATATTTACCATAAATACACCAGAAAATATACCCATAAAAAGAGAGAAGATAACGTTTCTAGTTACAAAAGCTAATACAATAGCAACTAACGGTGGAACCAGTGTTAATGCTCCATATATAATAGCGTTATCTTTTGCATCTGCTGCAAATATTGCAATGGGCAAAATTGCAATAAGTAAAAATGACTTTAAGAATTTATTCAAAAGAATTCCTTTTATAAAAAATAAGCCATTAGTATACATCTTATTGCGTAAAAATTACATTAAAATTACTTATTTATTACAAAAAGTTGTGTTTTAGTTTTATGTTTGTTGAATCTCTTTTGAATTTGCTTTTTCTTGTAAGAAATCGGATATCTGCATAAGACAAAATGTAACGATAAAAATCATTAGACCAGGGAAAAAACTAACCCACCAAGCTATATCGATAACAGCTTTCCCATCACTAAGTAGGCTACCCCATGACATTTGAGGAGGATTTATACCAAGTCCAAGAAAAGATAACCCTGACTCAGCTAAGATTGCACCACCTACTCCAAAAGTAAATGAAATAAGAAAGATTGGAGCAAGAAGTGGAGCAAAATATTTAAATATGATTTTTCTTTTTGGAACTTCTCCTAATTTTAAAATCTTTATATAAGGTCTATTTCCAATGGCAAAACTTTCACTTCTAATTAATCTTGCCATTCCCATCCAACCAGTAATTGAAATCACTATTATTAAAACTAAAGATGATGCTTGAATATATGAAACAAGGGCAAGAAGTAAAAAGAAGGTTGGAAAAGTTAAAAATAAGTCTATTAAAATTGTAATACCTTTATCAATATTACCTTTAAAATAACCTGCATTAATACCAATGAAAAGCCCAATAAGTGACGAAATTCCCGCACTTAGAAAACCAATAATCAAAGAAGTTTGTCCACCTTGTAAGATTCTTGCTAAATTATCCCTACCTAACCTATCTGTCCCAAACAGATGTTCTAAAGAAGGAGCTGTTAAGATTAGATCGGGATTAAGTTCATATGGTGAGATAGTATAGAAAAATGGCATCAAAAATACTAGAACAATGAGAGAAAAAAGTATTATTGATGCAATTCTTACCATAAAAGAGGTCTACCTACTCTTCTGTGTAACTAAAGTAAGATAATGAACTCTTACCAAATTTCTTTGTCTTTTTTAATGAGAATTTTCCTAGAACTTCTGGTATTTCTAAAGTTGATACATGTTCAATAACTACTAAATAAATATTTTCATTTTCAATATTTTTTATCATTTCAAAAGATTTTTCATAAATATCATCCATTCCTTCTCTAAAATCAAAAGGGGGATCAATATACACAATCAACTCATCATTAGAGTTTTTTAGGTTTTCTAAAATAGACGGTGTTTGAACAAAAGTATCGCCTAACATAGTTTGACACTTGTTTGGCTCTACACTATTACAATTTTTTGTTAATATTCTATATGAATCTCTATCAAGTTCAACAAAATAAGCTCTCTTAGCATCACGACTTACTGCTTCTAATCCTATACTTCCACTTCCTGCGAAAGTTTCGATAAAAACTTTATCTATAATATCAAACTGCAAAACATTGAAAAGTGATTCTTTAAGTCTTGCCTTTGAACTTCTTGTAACATTTAAAGCAGGAAGTTCTAAAATTTTTCCTTTATATTTTCCTGCGATTATTCTTGTAGTTGGGTTATTGTTTTTCATAATTCTCTTATTTGTTTAAATTTTGACGTATTATAGTTAAAAATTGTTGAGAATTTAATTTTTGTTTATAAAAGAGTACATCTAAAACTCAATTTTTAATTCTATTTCAAAACAAGTTCTTTATATTTTTTCATTCGTTCCTCCAGTTATGCCCATTTTGACTGTACTTATGAAAACTCAGGTAATATTTCTTCTGCTAGACGTCTTAAAGTTCTTTCTATATTTGATTGATTAAAACGTAGATTTAAAGCAACATGATTTACCCCTACTCTCTCCAATGATTTTAAATGTTCTTTGAGATGAGTAGTATTTAATCTATAACCTAAATGTATAGGTTCAGGACTAAGAGTTGAGTTTTCAATTAAATCAATATAAAGAGATTGAGATACTGGTTTGTTATAACTACCAGATGTTTGAGCACCTAAACGCCATTGTCGAATTATTTTTGACTGAAAAACTGGATTACGAGGATACGTTATCCAACCATCACCATTTTTAGCTAACCAATCAGGGGATTGCTGACTAGCTCCTGTTATTAACATTGGTATTTGTCCAGATACTGGTTTTGGTAACATATCTAATCCCCCAGAAAGACTTCCAAAATCATTTTCAAACGTAGGGGATTTTTGCCATACTTGTTTTATATAATCAAAACTTTCACGAAACCTCTCACCTCTATTAGAGAAATTCATGTTAAGTGCAGGATATTCCTCAGGTCTATCTCCAGAGGCAATTCCTAAAATCAATCTACCATTCGATAAAACATCTATACTCGCTGCTGATTTTGCAATATGTGCAGGATGTCGTAATGGTAAAATAATACTACCAACTCCTAATGCAATTTTTTTAGTTTGTCCAGATAAAAAACCTAAATAAGTAAAAGGATCAAACATCTGACCTACATCACCAAAAGATGGTACATTAAAAGGTATATCTCTTAACCATATAGTAGAAAACCCTAGTTCTTCTGCTAAATTAATAATTTCAAGTTGTTTATTCATAGTTGGAATTGGACTATTTGAATAAGTCTCTATAGGGACTACTAATCCAATACTTAAATGATTTACTTTAAATGTAGCATTGTATGCCTTATTTATCTTTTGAAATTCTTGATCTATAAAATCTTTACTCATTTTTTACCCCTTTAAAAAGATTCCAATTATAAATTAGAATCTTTTTCTCGAAAATAATTAAGCGATAACTGTCATTTCATTTAAAATAAAATCTTCAACAGCACCTTCAGTTGCTGCCATATATTCAGATAAATGCTTATTCCCCATATGTACTTGCCATAATTCTCTTGACTCCCAATTCTCATAAAACATAAAATGAGCTTTATTATCATTGTCTTGATGTAAATCGTAGTTTATACACCCTTCTTCTACTCTTGTTATATCAATAAGTTTTAAAAGCTCAGCTTTTACTAAATCTACTTTATCTTCTTTTGCAATAATATTTGCAATTATTGTTAATTGTGACATTTTTTTTCTTCTTTCAATTAATTTTTTATTTTACTAATGGTGTTTTTACTATTAAATATGTACCGGAACTTTCATCTTTTCCATTATTCAAAGCAGCTGTTCTATTAAGTTGATTTATAACGGCATATACATACCCATCATTCCCAATTTCTACTCCATCTGGCCATGATTGTCCTTCTGGTAACGTAGCAATAATTCTATATCCATCTTTATTAGATACACCAATTGCTTGTTTTTCAATATCTGTAATGTATACATTTTGATTTTTGTCTACTTTAATTCCATCACTATAAGATTTGGGAGCATACTCTTTAATATTTTTAATTACTTCTTTTTCATTCACAAAACTACTAGCAGGAACTCTATATACTTTTTTGCCATTTAATGCACCAAAATATAACCACTCAAAAGAAGGATCAATGGCAATTGGATTTAATGCAAATCCACCTTCAAAGTCTGGCATCATAGATGGATGACTTTGTGCAATTCTCGAAGCTTTTCCTGTATTTATATCTACAACTACAAAGGCAGGAGTAGGAGCACTTTTTAAATCACCTTGTGTCATATCAGCAATAATTACTCTATTTCGTTTTTCATCAAGTGCAAAATCTTGTAAGAAACTTGTTGGAGTTAGCACACTTTCAGGGATTTTAATAGTTTTATTTAATCTATTTTTCTTTATATCCCATACAACAAATTGCTTTGCACCCATATCTAAAACCCAAAGATTTTCTTTACTATCAACTGCTACCCCAATCGTAGCTTTAATAATAGAATTTTTTTTATTTGAAGAGTCAGAATATTCTGTATTAGGATAAATATTCTTTGTACCAATGGCACTAAGTTCAATTACTTTTGCACTTTCGTTAACAATTGGATGACCCGTAACAAAAAGCCTACCCTCCTTAGAAATTGCCATATTTGCAGGCCTAATATCATTAAAAGTTGCTACTGTTTGTGCAATACTAACACTATTTGCCGAAACAATTGTTGTCAATGCTAATAATGCACCACTCACTAAATATTTATTAATTTTTATCATTCTTTTTCCTTTTTTATATTATTAATTAAACCACTGAGAAACAGTGTCTATGTCTTGTCTAACTTTTTCATGTTTTGGAGCATCTTTTCTATATCCAAATGGAACCATAACAGAAGCTCCAAATTCTTCGATATCAATACCTAAATCATTTTTTAGGAACTCTTCTGTTTTATCTGCATCAAAACCTTCTGTTGGACAAGAATCTATTCCCATGTATGCAGCTCCTGTCATCATATTTGCTAATGCAATATATGTTTGTTTTGAAGCCCAATCAAATAGTGCCCTATCATTTTCTAAAAGATTAAAATCAATTTTTTGAAACTTTTCATAAAACTCTCCATATAAAGCTTGTACATCTTCTGGCAATTGTTTTACATCTCTTAACATATGTGAAATATAATCACTATTATAAATCATTCCATTTTTCTTTCTTGCTAAGATAATTACAAAATGACTAGCAGTAGGTATTGTCCCTTGTGCTCCCCAAGAGAACTCTTTTAGTTTTAATCTTAGCTCTTCATTTTGAACAACTACAAATTTCCAAGGTTCAAATCCAAAAGAACTTGGACTTAATATTCCATATTCCAAAATAGCATTAAAATCTGCATCACTAATCTTCTTTGTTTCATCAAACTCTTTTGTTGCATGTCTAAATTTCATTGCTTCTAAAAATTGATTTTCCATAATTATCCTTTTAAATATTAATTTTTAACGTTTATAAACATAAATAAACCTTACAGTACTTTAAGTAAGTATTGGAAGTATAATGCTTCTTTACTTAAATATACCTTACATTACTTTAGGTAAGTAATAGATATTAATAGTACTTATGGTATAGTTTATAAAAGAAAGGACTCTCATGTATAAGATTAATGATAAAGAGTATAACTGTTCAGTAGCAGTAACATTAGATATTTTTAATGATAAATGGAAACTATTTATCATCTGTCTCTTATACACATCTGACGCTGCCGACGAAGAGGATAGTGTAGATC
>CAJXPH010000038.1 GCA_913057765.1 uncultured Campylobacteraceae bacterium | reverse complement strand
AGATCCTCTCTGGTCTCGTGGGCTCGGAGATGTGTATAAGAGACAGGTATTAAATATTCCTGTTGCTCATCATGATGGTAACTATTTTATTGATAATGATGGATTAAAAGATTTAGAAGAAAATGGACAAATCATTTTAAGATATTGTGACGAAAATGGAAAAGAAGAAAACTTAAATGGTTCTGTTTCTAATATTGCAGGTATTTGTAATAAAGAGAAAAATATATTTGGACTTATGCCTCACCCTGAACGTGCTATGGAAGATCTTCTAGGATGTGATGATGGTGTTATTATGTTAAAAGGATTTTTAAAATAGTGAAAAAACTATTAGTAATTTTTTTATTTTTAGCAAACTTTTTACTTGCAAATGAATTTGTAAATAAAGAGAGTTCCGCTTTTGGTACACCAATAAATAAACAAACTGCTAGTCCAGTAAAAAGATATGTTGGGTCAAAGAATTTATATTTATCATATATAAATTATCCCAAACATATCTATAAAAATCAAAGATTTGAAATTGAAGTGAAAGCTTTAATTACAAGAAAAAATTATGATTATATTCAAACTAGATTTGTAAATGGAAAAAATATGATTCCATTGAACCCAAAAGAAAAATGGAAAAAATCTAGTAATACTACAAATACTTATACAAATAAATTTTATTTTAAAGCATATGAAAGTAAATTTCGAATGCCAACTATAGAAGTTAGACTTTATAAAGGTAAAACTTTAATTGAAGCCAGAAGAGTATCTGGTCTTGATATTACATTTTCTGAAATTGCAAAAAGTGATGATAGATTTACAAATGTAATAGCAAAAGATTTTAAGATAGTCGTTTCAAAAACTAAACAATACACTAATAAACAAGCTTTAACAATAATAGATATTGAGTCAAGTCATTCAAACCTTGAAGACTTTTACCTTAAAGGTATTGAAGAACAAGGGATTACTCTTATTGAAGATACATATCCTACTCAACATGTAATATATTATCTAGTTATTCCGATACATAAAAAATCAATAGTTTTTAACTATTATAATACTACAGATAACAAATTTGAAAAAATAGTTCTCCCAATAACTTTAGATGAAGAATTAGTGAGTACTCAAACTGATTTAAATCCAAATAATTCGAGCTTCGAATTTTATAAAAAGATTGCAGTTGGTGTTTTTGCTCTTCTTTTATTAATACTTTATATTTGGAAAAGAAAATACATATTTTTAATACTTTTTTTAATTGTAGCTATAGTTTTCATACTATTTACAATGCCAAATAAGACTGTTAAATTAAAAGCAAATAGTGTTATTTATATTTTACCAACAAAAAACTCAACTATTTTTCAAAAAACAAAAAACGAATTAGTTGTAGAAGATATGAAAAGAAAAAATGATTTTGTAAAAATTATGTTTGGAAATGACAACAAATTTATTGGATGGGTAAAAGAGAAAGATGTTATCAAGAATTAGAGGTCTAGTTGTACTAATACAATTTTCTATTACAGTTGCACTTGTAATTGTAGCAATGTATATTTTTAGAAATCATACGCATAAGATTATTAAGTTTTGGATGAAAATCCAAATGTTCCTTTTAGGTATTACTCTTGAAGTTGAAGGTACTTTAGATGATTCCTGTGATTTAGTAATCATGAATCATCAGAGTTTAGTAGATATTATAGTTATAGAATATTTACACCCAAAAGATTTAGCATGGATAGCTAAAAAAGAAATTTCAAATCTATTCTTTTTTGGACATATTATAAAAGCTCCGAGAATGATTTCTATTGATAGAGAGAACAAAGCTGGAATCATACATATGCTTAAAGAAGCTAAAGATAGATTATCTAAGGGTAGACCTATTTCAATGTTTCCAGAAGGAACTAGAAGCACTGGTAAAGAGATGTTAAAGTTTAAATCTGGTGCAGCAATGGTTGCAAATAAACTTAATTTGAAAGTTCAACCTTTAGTTATCATAAATACAAAAGATGTTTTAGATTCTAAAAAACTCACAGCAAAACCTGGTACTGTGAAGGTCATATATTTAGATCCTATTCAAGCAGATAAAAAAACTGATTGGTTTGTAGAAACTGAAAAACAAATGAATGAGATATTTAATAAAGAGATGAAAAAATATGACGCTTAGTTGGCAAACTATTCTTGCAATTGGTACAGGTGGTTTCCTTGGTGCCATTGCAAGAGCATATGTTGTCTATTTTTCTAACAAACATTTTTCATATGATTTCCCAATTGGAATTCTTTTTGTAAATCTATTAGGTAGTTTTTTAATTGGAGCATTATTTGCTATCTTTGCACATTATACAGTTGGTGATTCTTTAAAATCATTTTTAACTACAGGGTTTTTAGGTGCATTAACTACTTATTCAACCTTCGCTATTGAAAGTTTCTTTTTACTTGAGACATCTCTTTTTTTAGGTATCTCTAATATGGCTTTAAACCTTTTTGGTACGGTCTTAGCAGCTGCTAGTGGATATAAACTTTTACTTTTTTTTGTAAGATAATGTAAACTCCTTTATTTAACTTTGACTTTAGTCATTTTTTTTAAGCTTCAAAAAGATATAATAATCCTTAAAAATTAAACATTAAGGATTTAATATGGGTATGCCAGGTGGTATGGAGTGGGTATTAATCGCTCTAGTAGTATTATTATTATTTGGAGGAAAGAAAATCCCTGAATTAGCAAAAGGTTTAGGAAGTGGAATTAAAAACTTCAAAAAAGCTGTTAAAGATGATGAAGAAGAAGTTGTAACTGCAGACAAAGCTGATGAAATAGAGAAAAAAGCTGAAACTAAATCTGAAGAACCTAACGAAACAAAAACTGTATAAGAAAATATATTGCAAAGTATAGTAAAAGATTATATAGAAAAAGTTTTAGATACAAGTGTTGTATTAGAAAAGCCTAAAGATATTTCTCTAGGCCATTTTGCAACACCTGTTGCATTTTCTTTAGCAAAAGAACTTAGAAAATCACCAATGATGATTGCTGATGATTTAGTAAAGAAATTTGACGATAATCCAATGTTTGAAAAAATTGAGGCGGTAAAAGGCTTTATTAACTTTAAATTATCAAATAGTTTTTTAGAAGAGTTATCAAAAGAGGCACTTCTTTCTGGGAATAATTTTGCAAAAGAAACTTCAAAAAATGAAAAAATATTATTAGAATATGTTTCTGCAAATCCAACAGGGCCTTTACATATAGGTCATGCTAGAGGTGCAGTTTTAGGTGATTCACTTGCTAGGGTTGGAAGACATTTAGGTTTTGACATTGTTACTGAATATTATGTAAATGATGCTGGTGCACAAATGGATATGCTTGGGCTATCTGTTTCTTTAGCAGCGAGAGAATTTGTTTTAAAAGAAGTTGTAGAATATCCTGAAACATATTATAGAGGTGACTACTTAGTTGATATTGCAAAGAAAATTTTTGAACTTCATGGTGCAGAAATATTCCATGATGAATCAAGATATAGAGAAATGGCAGTATTTGCTAAAGATGTAGTACTTGAAATTATTACAAATGATTTAAAAGATGCTGGAATAGAGTTTGATAATTTTGTTTCAGAGTCTTCTTTATATGATGCGTGGCCAGATACAAAAGCTGTTTTATTAGAAAATGGTTCTTTATATACAAAAGATGAAAAACTCTACTTGAAATCAACTCTGCATGGGGATGATTCAGATAGGGTTGTAGTAAGAGAAAATGGAATTCCTACGTACTTAGCAGGAGATATAATCTATCACAAAAATAAATTTGATAGAGGATATGATCATTTTATAAATATTTGGGGTGCTGATCACCATGGATATATAAAAAGAGTTAATTCTGCAATAGAGTTTTTAGGAAATGATTCTAAAAAGTTAGAAGTTTTATTATCTCAAATGGTTCAATTACTAAAAGGTGGTGAACCATATAAAATGAGTAAGAGATCTGGTAACGTAATTTTAATGAGTGATATTGTGGAAGAGGTTGGAGCTGATGCTCTTAGGTTTATCTTCTTAACTAAAAAAAATGATACTCATTTAGAATTTGATTTGGATATGTTAAAAAATAAAGATAGTTCAAATCCAATTTTTTATATTAATTATGCATATGCAAGAATAAATCAAGTATTTAAAAAAGCAGAAAAAAACTTTGATGATGTAATTAATATTTCTTATGAAAATTTAAATCAAGATGCATTAAACTTAGTATATGAGTCTTTATTATTACCTTCAGTGTTAAATGAAGCATTTAATAAAAGAGATATGCAAAAGATTACAGATTATCTTTACTCTTTAGCTTCGTCAATTCACCGGTTTTACAATGAATATAAAATTGTAGGAACAAATGAAGAAGACCAGTATTTAAAAGTTTTAAGTTTATCAGCGCAAACAATAAGAGTTTGTTTAAATTTATTAGGTATTAAAGCAAAGGAAATTATGTAATGAAGTGGTTTATTATTATATTAGTTATCGGTCTTGGTATTGCCATATCTACAGGTTATATGGGTGGGGCAAAAGATGCCGCAGGTAATTACAATAAAATAATGACAGGAAAGCCTGCATCAAAATAAAAAAATAAAAGGATTAATCCTTTTATTTTTTTATTGTACTTTAGATTCTAATTCGTTTAAGAATTCTTCTATTGAATATTTTTCTCTACCTTTTTCACTAATTAAATGAATAAAAATATCTCCTAAATCAATAATTGTCCATTCATCATTATCATCAACTCTTAAAAATTCTTCACCGAATGGCTTAAGATCTGTTTTTAAATAGTTTAATAATGCAAATGCATGTTTAGGGTTTAATGTTGTAGCAATTACTACATAATCAACAATATAATTTTTTGAAGTTAAATCAATAATTTCAATATTTTCAGCTTTTTTTTCATTTAAAACTTGCTCAATTTTTTCTAATCTAGTACTCAAACTTTACCTTTTTTATGCCAAATTTTTTCGACATTCTTTCTAATTTTTTTTGGAATATAATCTAAGTTAAAAGTATTTCTTAGTTGTGTTGAACTAATTTTTATATCTACTTTTAATCTTTTTATATCATCATTTTTTTTATATTTAATACCATCTCTTGTAACAACTACTAAAGTCACTAACTCTAAAATTTCTTCATACTTATCCCATAAGTGAAAAGATTTATAATTATCTGCTCCAATAACTAAATAAACTTTTGAAGGTTTATATTTTTCAATCAAATACTTAATAGTTTCGATTGAATATACAGCTTTTCCTTGTTCGATTTCATAATCAGAAACTTTTATATTTTCTTTTTTTGAAAATAGTTTTTTTAGAAGTTTAAATCTTGTTTTTGCATCTAAAAAGGATTTTACTTTCAGTGGATTTAAATATGCAGGTACAACTACCAATAAATCAATATCCAATTTTTTGAGGATTTTTTTTGTTATAGTTTGATGACCTATGTGAGGTGGGTCAAAACTACCTCCAAAAATTGCAATTTGCACCTAATTTTTTCCTTTAATTTATGATTAACTATTATTATAGCAACATTTGGATAAAATATCTACCAAATTATTATGAACAAAGGGTAAAAATGGCTGTTAAAGTTGCAATCAATGGTTTTGGAAGAATTGGAAGATGTGTTGCAAGAATTATTGCGTCACGAGAAGATGTTGAGTTAGTGGCAATCAATGATACTGCGACACCTGAAATGTTGGCATATATTACAAAATATGATACTGTACATGGAACGTTCAATGAAGAATTAAAAGTTGAAGATGGATATTTAAAAATGGGTAAAGTTAATGCAAAACTTTATTCAACAAGAGATGCAAAAGAATTAACTTTTACAAAAGAATGTGGTGCTGAAGTAATTTTAGAGTGTACAGGTGCTTACCTTACTCAAGAAAAATGTCAAGTTCACTTAGACAATGGCGCAAAAAAAGTTGTAATTTCTGCTCCTGCAAAAGATGATACTCCTACATTCGTAATGGGTGTTAACGAATCTGAATATGCTGGTCAAGATATTGTTTCGAATGCTTCTTGTACTACGAACTGTTTAGGTCCAGTTGCAAAAATTCTTGATGATGCATATGGAATTGAAAAAGGTTTAATGACTACAATTCATTCATACACGAATGATCAAAATATTTTAGATGTAAAACATAAATCTGATAAAAGAAGAGCAAGAGCTGGGGCTCAAAATATGATTCCTACATCAACAGGTGCTGCAAAAGCAATGAGATTAATCATGCCTCAATTAGATGGAAAACTACATGGACAATCAGTAAGAGTTCCAACTCCAAATGTTTCTATGGTTGATGTAAACTTTGTAGTTAGTAAAAAAACTTCAAAAGAAGAAGTGAATGCTTTATTTGAATCAAAAGCAAAAGAATTAGCAGGAATTGTTGCTGTTGATAATGATATGTTAGTATCATCTGATTTAGTAGGAAATACTAACTCTACAATTGTAGCTTCTGATTTAACTCAAGTTATTGGTGAAGATATGATTAAAATTATGACTTGGTATGACAATGAATGGGGTTACTCTTCAAGACTGATTGATATGGCAGTTTTCGTAGCGAATAAATAAGGAATTTGATTTAATGAAATTACAAGAAATTAGAAACTTAGATATTGATGGTAAAAAAATATTCATTAGATGTGATTTTAATGTACCAATGGATGAATATAATAACATCTCTGATGATAGAAGAATTAGAAGTGCATTAAATACAATCAGATATTGTATAGATAGAGATTGTTCAGTTATTTTAGCTTCTCATTTTGGTAGACCAAAAGAGGCTGGAGAAGAGAAATATTCACTTAAACCAGTTGCAAAAAGGTTACATACTCTTTTAAAACAAGAAATTAAAATGGCTAAAAATGTAGTTCAAGATGATACATTAGAAACTGCAAAAAATTTACAAGCAGGTGAAATTTTACTTCTTGAAAACTTAAGATATAACCCAGCAGAAAAAGCAAATGATGAAGAGTTTGCAAAAAAACTTTCATCTATGGCAGATATTTATATTAATGATGCCTTCGGAGTTTCTCATAGAGCTCATGCTTCTGTTGAAGCTATTACAAAGTATTTTCCACAAGATAGTAAAGCAGCAGGATTCCTTCTTGCAAAAGAGATTAAATTTTTCCATCATATTGTTCATGAACCAAAAAGACCTTTTGTTTCTATTGTAGGTGGTTCAAAAGTATCTGGAAAACTAGAAGCCCTTTATAATCTTGTACCAAAAGTAGATAAAATCTTAATTGGTGGAGGAATGGCATTTACGTTCTTGAAAGCTTTAGGGCATGAAATTGGGAACTCTTTAGTAGAAGAAGATTTAATTCCAGAAGCACTTAAAATTATGGAAGAGGCTGATGAGTTAGGTGTGAAATTTTACTTACCAGTTGATATTGTAGTTGCAGAAGCTTTCGATGCGGAAGCTATTGCAAAACACGTAACAATTCAAGAAATTCCAAAAAATTGGATTGGACTTGATATTGGACCAGCAACTGCACAATTATTCAAATTAGCACTTTCTGATGCAAATACTATTTTATGGAATGGACCAATGGGTGTTTATGAAATGGAAAAATTTGCAAAAGGAAGTACAAGAATTGCAAATACCGTAGCCCAATCTTTTGCAACAACTGTTGTTGGAGGTGGTGATACTGCTGACTTAGTTAGAGTAACTGGTGATGAAGATGATATGACATTTATTTCTACTGGTGGTGGTGCTTCATTAGAACTAATTGAAGGTAAAATCTTACCAGGTGTAAAAGCACTGGTATTAGAGGAAGATTAATGGCAATTATTGCTTCAAATTTTAAAACAAATCATACAAGAAAATCAACAGCTTCATTTGTAAATGAAGTAAATGAATTTTTAAAATCAAATGATATTTCAAATGAAGTTATTGTATTCCCTACAGCTACTTCTTTTGATGAGTTTGAGACAGTTTCAAATTTAACTATAGGTGCACAAAATGCATATGCTGCTGAAAAAGGTTCTTATACTGGTGAAATTGGGACGGTTCAGCTTGATGAATTTGGAATAAAAACTATTTTAATTGGACATTCTGAAAGAAGACATGTATTAGGTGAATCTCAAGATGAGATTGCTAAAAAATATGATTTTTACATGAGTAAAGGCTATAAGATTATTTACTGTATTGGGGAACCATTAGAGGTAAAAGAATCTGGACTTGATAAAACTTTAGAATATGTTTATGAACAGTTTGAAGGAATAGATACAAATTATGAAAATCTAATTTTGGCTTATGAACCTGTTTGGGCTATTGGAACTGGAGTTACTGCAACTAATGATGATATAACAAATGTTCATTCTGCTATTAAGTCAAGAATTCCAAAACCTCTTCTTTATGGTGGAAGTGTAAAAGTTGCAAATGTACGTGAGATTTGTGCTCTTGATGGCGTTGATGGTGCACTAATAGGAACGGCTTCTTGGATAATTGAAGACTTTAAACAAATAATAGAAAATACGAAGGATTTATAAGATGATAATGAATGGAAAAAAAGGTGTAATTTTAGGTGTTGCAAATAATAAATCTATTGCTTATGGTATTGCAAAACAGTGTGCTGCTCAAGGTGCACAAATTGCTTTTACCTATCTAAATGATTCTCTTAAAAAAAGAGTTGAACCAATTGCAGCTGAATTTGGAAGTGAAAATTTAGTTTATCCATGTGATGTTTCAAATCCGGATGAAATTAAAGCACTTAAAGTATCTTTGGAAAAAGATTTAGGTGAAATTGATTTTATTGTTCATTCAATTGCTTTTGCACCAAAAGAAGGATTATCAGGAAGATTTTATGATATCTCAAAAGATGCATTTGATATTGCTATGGACGTATCTGTTTATTCTTTAATTGAAATCACTAGAGAATTAAAACCTTTATTATCTGAGAATTCATCTATCTTAACTCTTTCTTATTATGGTGGAGCAAAGTATATTCCAAACTATAATTTAATGGGTGTTGCAAAAGCAGCTCTTGAAATGACAACAAAATATATGGCTGAAGATTTAGGAAAAGATGGAATTAGAGTAAATGCTATTTCAGCGGGTCCAATTAAAACTCTTGCAGCAGCTGGAATCGGTGAATTTAGATTTATGCTTAAATGGAATGAAGCACATGCTCCATTAAAGAAAAATGTAACAACTGATGAAGTTGGAAATTCAGGAATGTATTTACTTTCTGACTTATCAAGTGCTGTTACAGGTGAAATTCATTATGTTGATTGTGGTTATAACATAATGGGTATGCCAGCAACAATTTTTGATGAAAATGGGAAACAAAAAATTGCATGGAATGGAACTGATAAATAGTTATAAAGCTTAAGCTTTTGGCGAATTTCTGCGTTGTAAGAAAAACCTTAGACATTCACTTACCTTTGTAAGTTCCTACCTAAGGTTTTTCTTACTCCCTGAACTTCACTCAAAATCTTAACTTTCTAACATTTATCGACGATTAAATTTTTATTTAGAATTTAGTGGAATTTTAAATTAAAATTTTAAAAAATGTATAGGGAAAAAATGAATATTAATTTTAAAGAATTAGCAAACAAATATCAAACACCGTATTATGTGTATGATTTTGACCATATTACAAAACAATATAACGAATTAAAAAGTGCATTTAATGCAAGAAAATCGCTTGTATCATATGCTGTAAAAGCAAACTCAAACTTAAGTGTTATTAAACATCTAGCACAACAAGGTGCAGGGGCAGATTGTGTATCAATAGGCGAAGTTAAAAGAGCTTTAAAAGTTGGAATAGCACCTTATAAGATTATTTTTTCAGGTGTTGGAAAAATTGATGATGAGATTAGACAAGCCTTAGAATTAGATATTTTAATGATTAATGTTGAAAGTGAAGCAGAACTAGAAAGAGTTGACTCGATTTCTAAAGAATTAGGAAAAGAAGCAAGAATTTCTGTTAGAGTTAATCCAAATATTGACCCTAAAACACATCCATATATTTCAACTGGATTACATGAAAATAAATTCGGAGTTGATATTGATACTGCAAAAAGAATGTATATTAAGTGTAAAAATTCTGAAAACTTAGATGCCGTAGGAATTCATTTACATATTGGGTCTCAATTAACTGAACTTGAGCCAATAAAAGAGTCTGTAAAAATTGTTGCAGATTTAGTAAGAAACTTAAAAGCTATAAATATGGATATATCTTTCTTTGATGTTGGTGGTGGATTAGGTATTGTTTATGATGATGAAAAACTAATTGACACAAATGAATATGCTCAAATGATTTTAGAAGCTTTATTTGGTCTTGATATTACAATTGTTTGTGAACCAGGAAGATTTTTAGTTGGTAATGCTGGTACATTTGTAACAAAAGTTTTATATGAAAAAGTAAACGGTGATAAAAGATTTGTAATTGTTGATGGCGCTATGAATGACTTAATTAGACCAGCTTTATATAATGCTTCTCATAAACTTGAAGTTTTAGATAGAACAGAAGATGTTAGTGATTGTAACTTAGTTGGTCCTATTTGTGAAAGTGGTGACTTTTTTGCAAAAAATGTTGATTTACCAAAAACTGAACATAATGATTTAGTGGCTATATATTCTACTGGTGCGTATTGTTTTACTATGTCTAGTAATTATAATACAAGAGGAAAAGTTGCAGAAATCGCGTACGAGAATGGTGAAGATAGATTAATTAGAAAAAGAGAAACTTTTGAAGATTTAATTGCTTTAGAAGAAGATTACCTAAAATAGTATATGAGTAAAATGAATAAGGGTTTTTTTATAGATGTACAAGGTACATTAATTGATGATATAAATAGAGAACCAATTGACGGTGCCGTAAAATTTATTGATTATTTAAATGATAAAAATATTCCTTATGTTGTAATAACAAATAATACAAAAGAAAAAAGTGATCTTTTTTTAGAAGGTTTAAAAGATAAAGGTCTTGATATAAAAAACTATATCGATCCTTTTTCTATTTTAAAGCAGACAGTAAGAAATAAAAAGGTTGCAGCTTTTGGAACTGACAAGTTTTTAGAAGTATTAAAACAGTTAGGTTATGAGTTAGATTTTGACAATTTTGAAGCATTAATAGTTTCAATTAATCAAGATTATACAAATGAAGATTATGCAAAGATGATTGACTGCGCTTTTAAGACTGATACATTAGTAGGTATGCATGGAACATCAACTTATAGTAAAGCTGGTAAAAGATATCCAGGTGTTGGTGCAATCATGAGTATGATAAAGTTTGCAGTTAACAAAGATTATGAAGTTGTTGGTAAACCTAGTTTGTCTTTTTATGATAAAGCAAGAGAATTAACTAGTTTAGATTTTAAAGATATTACTGTAATTAGTGATGATATGATTGGGGATTTAATAGGGGCATTAAAACTTAATATGGAAGCATGTTTAGTTTTAAGTGGAAAAGTAAGAACCGAAGAAGAAGTTATTAGTACTTTAAAAAAAGAAGAAATCCCAAAAAATATTTGTAAAGATATGAGTGAAGTTTTAGAACTTTTAAAAAAAGGTGAAATATGAATGAAGCTGGATTAAAAGCATTAAGAGATAAGTTAGATTCTATTGATAATGAGTTATTAAAACTTATAAATGAAAGAATGGAAATTGTTCATCAAGTAGGAGTTGTAAAAGCACATAGTGGTGGAGCAATTTATAGACCCGAAAGAGAAAGAGCAATTATTGATAGACTTGAAGATCTTAATGAGGGAAAATTAAATAGAAGTGCTATTGAAGCATTATTTTTAGAAATATTTGCAATTTCAAGAAATCTTGAACTACCAGAAAATATTGCATATTTAGGACCTGAAGGAAGTTTTACTCATCAAGCTGCAGAATCTAGATTTGGAGCTATGAGTGCATACCTTTCAATTGGTTCTATAAAAGGTGTTTTTAGAGAAGTTAGTACAAAAAAAGCTAAGTTTGGTGTTATCCCAATTGAAAATTCATCAAATGGTATTGTAAGTGATACAATTTCTTGTTTGAGTAATTATAATTTAAAAATCATTGCTGAAGTAATTCTAGATATTCACCATACTCTAGCTACTACATGTGATAATGTAAATGATATAAAAAGAATTTATTCTAAAGATATAGCATTTGAACAATGTCATAGATTTTTGGAAAATTTTGGACTTGATGAAATTGAGCATATTCCAGTTGAATCAACAACAAAAGCAGCAAAAATGGCGTTAACTGAACCAGGAGCTGCAGCAATTTGTTCACACGTTGGGGCAAAAATTCACAATCTTCCAATTTTATTTGAGAATATTGAAGATAAAGATAACAATAAAACTAGGTTTTTTATAATAAGTGATTTTGAAAATGCACAAAGTGGAGCAGATAAAACATCCATATTAGTTAAGCTTCCAAATACTCCAGGAGCATTAGTTGAGTTCTTAACAGATTTTGATAATGCAGGTATTAACTTAACAAAGATTAAATCACATATTGTAGAAGGTGTTTCAATTTTCTTTATTGACTTTAATGGACATAAAGATGATGATAATGTACAAGGTATATTTACAAAACATGCAGATTCTATCAAGTTTCTAGGGTCATATGTAAAAGAAGTAGAAGATATTTAGGAGAGATGATGAAATTTAATAAAGTATTAGATAATTGTAAAATCTATGAAGCAGGAAAGCCAATTGAACTTGTTGTAAGAGAATATGGTGTTGATGAAAATGATATTATAAAATTAGCTTCAAATGAAAACCCTTATGGAACTTCACCTCTTGTTATAAAGAAGATTCAAGAATCAGCACAAAATATGTTTGTATATCCTGATGATTCAATGTATGAATTAAAAGAAGCTTTAGCAAATAAATTTGCTGTACAAAGTGATAATATAATTATAGGTGCAGGAAGTGACCAGATTCTTGATTTTGTAATTAAAGCAAAATGTGATGAAAATTCAAAAATATTAATGAGTAAAACTACATTTGCAATGTATGAAATCTATGGAAGACAAACAGGTTGTCAGATTCTAAAAACTGAAGATAATGAACATAATTTGTCACAGTTTGAAACTATGTATAAAGAACATGGAGCAGATATAATTTTCTTATGTTTACCAAATAATCCTTTAGGTGAATGTTTAGATAAAAATGATGTATATGAATTTTTAAAAAAAGTTGATAAAGATACATTAGTTGTTGTTGATGGTGCTTATCAAGAGTATGCTACATTTAAAGATAGTAAAAAAGCTATCAATCCAGCAGATTTAATTGAGCACTTTCCAAATGCTATATATTTAGGAACTTTTTCTAAAGCATATGCACTAGGTGGAATGAGAACAGGTTATGGAATAGGGCAAACAAATATTATTAAAACAATGTATAAATTAAGACCGCCTTTTAATATTACTACATTATCATTAGCAGCATCAATTGAAGCCTTAAGAGATGAAACATTTGTAAATAATTGTATTAAATTAAATTTTGTAGAAATGAAAAGATATGAAGAATATGCAAAAAGTAAAGGTTTCTCATATATAGAAAGTTATACGAATTTCATCACTTTAAAATTTGATAATAAATATATATCTAGTGATGTTGCACAAAATTTACTCCAAAGAGGTGTAATTGTAAGAGATTTAACTGGATATGGTGTTAATGCTATTAGAGTTACAATTGGTACAAATGCACAAAATACAAAAGTATTTAAAGTTTTAGATGAAGTATTAGAAGATTTAGAAAAATAGAAAATTTATAATAAAGTATATAAAGCTATGGAAATAAAAAATAAAAACCTAGAAGAATTAGAACAAGTTTGCTCTGATATTAGGGGAAGAATAATTGATGTTGTATCAAGAAAGGGTGGACATTTTTCTTCAACTCTTGGTGCAGTAGAACTTACAGTTGCTATGCATAAAGTATTTGATGTAAAAAAAGACCCTTTTATTTATGATGTATCTCACCAATGTTATCCTCATAAGCTTATAAATGGTAGATGGGATGAATTTGAAACTATTAGACAATTTGGTGGATTAAGTGGATTTACCAAACCAAAAGAGTCTGATGCTGATTATTTTGTTGCGGGTCACAGTTCCACATCTATTTCTTTAGCCGTAGGAGCTGCCAAGAGCATTAAACTAAAAAAAGAGGATAGAATCCCTGTTGTAATGATTGGTGATGGTTCTATGACAGCTGGAATGGTTTATGAAGCATTAAATGAACTTGGTGATTTAAAACTTCCTATTGTAATAATATTAAATGATAATGAAATGTCAATTGCAAAACCAATTGGAGCAATATCTAAATATCTATCTAAAATACTTGCTGGTAAATTTTACCAAAACTTTAGAGATAGAGTTGATAGAAATATCATACAAAAACTTCCAGATGGAGCAACATATATTGCTAAAAAGATGGAAGAGAGCATGAAGCTGATTACTCCTGGAATTTTATTTGAAGAGATGGGGATAGATTATATTGGACCTATTGATGGCCATGATATAGAAGAGATTATGGAGACCTTAGAACTTGCAAAAGCATTAGGTAAACCTGTAATTGTACATGCTCATACAGTTAAAGGAAAAGGTTACCCTCTTGCAGAAGGACAACATGAACATTGGCACGGAGTTGGACCATTTAATGTTGATGACGGTAAGTTTGTAAAGAAATCTGCTGATAAAGCAGCAACTGCAGTCTTTGCAGATGCCTTATGTGAGTTAGCAAGAAAACATGAAAATGTAGTTGGTATTACGGCTGCTATGCCAAGTGGAACAGGGATAGATAAATTAATGAAAGAGTTTCCCGATAGATTTTGGGATGTAGCAATTGCGGAACAACATGCTGTAACATCTATGGCAGCAATGGCAAAAGAGGGATTCAAACCTTTTATCACTATTTATTCTACTTTTTTACAAAGAGCATTTGATCAAATAATACATGATGTGTCTTTAATGAATCTTCCGGTTGTCTTTGCAATTGATAGAGCAGGAATTGTTGGAAATGATGGAGAAACACATCAAGGTGCTTTTGATATATCTTATTTAAGATTTATCCCAAATATGATTTTATGTGCTCCAAGAGATAATGAAACTTTAAATTATGCACTTGAATTTGCCTATGAAGCTACTAGTCCCTGTGCAATAAGATATCCAAGAGGAGCATTTGGTAAGTTTGATTATAAATCTAGTAAATTTGAACTTGGCTGTGCTGAACTTTTAAAAGAAGGAAGTTCAAAAAAACTGTTCATCGGATATGGAGCAGGAGTATCTCGTGCAATTGATACAGAAAAACTTCATGAAGATGATATTGCAATTTTAGATTTAAGATTTGTAAAACCACTTGATGAAAATAAATTAACAGAACTTTCTAAAAAATATGATGATTGGTATGTTTTCTCTGATTCTCAATTCGAAGGTGGAGTAGCAAGTGCAATACTTGAGTTTTTAAATAAAGATAAAATTTGTGTAAATGTTACATCTTTTGAATATAAAGATGATTTTATAAATCATGGTGATACAAAATTAATAGAAGAAGACTTGGGTCTTCTTCCTTCTCAATTAGTTAATAAAATTAACTAATATTAATAGTAGTTTCAAACTACTATTAATACTGTCTCTTATACACATCTCCGAGCCCACGAGACCAGAGAGGATCTC
>CAJXPH010000037.1 GCA_913057765.1 uncultured Campylobacteraceae bacterium | reverse complement strand
GGCTCGGAGATGTGTATAAGAGACAGGCACATACATATCTATTTCTTTTTATTAATTCAATTGTCTCTTCTAAAATCACTTGTAAATCACTATTTTTTATATAATGTTCATACATAGTTTTTAAAGGTTTTTCATAATCTGAATCTTTAAAGAAAACAACATTATCTTCTAATAATTCAATAACATTTTCGTCATTTGTTTTAATATTCAAAAATGCAATACTAATATCTTCCATTCTCATATCAAATTTATAACCAAGTACTAATAATTCTTTTAAATTATCTATACTATTTTGTTGAAAATAGTATTGTAAAAGAAGTACTAAATAATGTTCTCGTACATCTTCTTCATAACTTTCAATGTATTCTAATAAATAATCTAAATCTTCTATTTTTTCATCTGTTAAAAGTGTTTTATGAATTATTCCTACTTCTGCAATAATTTCATGTAATCTATCACTCATTATATTCCTTTTATATAGGTATTCTTATATTAAATGAAGCACCAAGATATGTACTTCCATTATATTCTATATTTTCATTCTCTACTGTAATTCTACCATTCATATGTTTTATAATATTCTCAGACATATAAAGACCAATACCTGTACCTTGATAATTATGTTTAGTTGTAAAATATGGTTCAAATATTCTATTCATTATATACTTATCAATTCCCCCACCATTATCTTTAATATTTATAATTATAAAGTCTTCATCTTTTCTTGTTTCAATACAAATACATTTTTTATAATCTCTTTTAGTCAATTCATCTTTAGAATTACTTATTAAATTCAATAATACCTGTAACAATTCATTTTCATAATTATGTAGTTCAATGTTTTCAACCTTAATAATATAATCAATTGCTTCTCCCGTAAATCTTGCTTTTGATAACTTAATTGAAGTATTTACTAATTGTTCCAAATTAAAATGGTTTTTTAGTTTATTAGGTTTAAAGAAATTCCTAAAATCGTCAATTGTCTTAGATAGGTATTGAGCATTATCATTAATATCATTTAAACCTGCATTTATAAAATCTTTAGTAAGCATATTTTGATCATTCTGAAGAATCATACCAGTTGAAAGGACTGACACTGCAGATAAAGGTTGTCTCCATTGATGAGCAATATTTTCAAGCATTTCACCCATTGCTGCCATCTTAGACTGACGCTTCATGATACTTTCATACTCACTTAATTCTTGTTTTACTTTTGATATTTCTTCTTGTAATGTTTTATTATAATCTGCTAGTTTTTTATTTAATTCTTCTTTTTTTGTTTCAATATCTAATCTTTCAGTTATGTCTCTGGATATTGCCGTAATGAAACTTTTAGCATGATAATTTTTTAAATGTAAAGATGTTTCTACAGGAATTTTTTTACCATCTTTTGTTCTATATATCCCAAAAGTGGTTAAAGTATTTAATTCAGCAATCTTTTTAAAAACTTCAGGAAGCTCAATGTTGTCCATTGTATCAAAGGGCTCTCTAAAATCTGATATTTTCATCTTCTTCAATTCGAGTAAAGAATATCCTAAAATTGAACAAGCAGTTTCATTTGCAAACTCAACAATTCCAGTACCATGTTCAGCAACAAAAATCATATCATGAGAAGAGTCAATTAATTCAAAATAAAAATTTATATCTTCTGTTCTTGCTAACCTAGTGGTAATATCTTTTGCATATGAGATTAAATACTCGACCCCATCTACAACTGTAAATTTTGATACAACTTCTACAGGGAAAATCTCTCCATTTTTTCTTTTATGATGAGTTTCCAATATATTAGCTTGCCCATCAGGACCACTTACTTCAAAGTTTTTAATTGCATCAAGATATTTTTTTTCAGTATTTACATTTGCATCAATATCCCATACATGAAGATTTAAAACTTCTTCTAAATTATAACCTAGACCTTCTACAGCATTATCATTTGCATATAAAACTTCACCTTCTTTACTAAGCCAATAAATAGCTTGATTTGAAAGGGAAAATGATGATTGTAAAATTTGTTCGAAAATATCTTTTTTAAATTTTGTCATTTTAGTAAATTTCTTTTAGTAAGTTTTATACATTTTATTAAAGTTTGTATTAATTGCAGTTAAAAAGTGGAGCGGGAAACGAGACTCGAACTCGCGACAATCTGCTTGGAAGGCAGAGGCTCTAGCCAACTGAGCTATTCCCGCACTTAGATAATTATTATATCAAACAAGAATTTAAATTTGACTATAATATCAAAAACAAAAGGTATATAATGATTAAAACCCCTCACCTTAGTACTGATGGAATTATAAAACTATATGATGATAATGATTTTTTTAAAGGTATAGTATTAATTGAACGATTGAATGAACCACATGGATTAGCACTCCCTGGTGGTTTTGTTGATATTGGAGAATCTGTAGAAGATGCTCTGGTAAGAGAGATGAAAGAAGAAACATCACTTGATGTAAAAATTCTAGCATTACAAAATATTTACTCTAATCCAAATAGAGATCCAAGGTTTCACACTGCATCAGCAGTATATTTATGTGAAGCAAAAGGAAAACCTAAAGCACAAGATGATGCAAAAGAAGTTTTTGTTTACCCAATTAAAGAAATTCCATTAGAGAAATTAGTATTTGATCATAAAAAAATAGTTGAAGATTTCATTAAAAGTTTAAAGTGGTAAGTTATTAAAAAAGCATAAAAGAGACACTTTTATTATTCATTCCACTTTAACGGCATTGTAATTGAATAAAAAACTAACAAAATCATCTATCTTTTATTAGCTAAACAAATAATACTATTGTCTTGTGCACTTATAAAAATAAGAGTATTATTTGTTAAGAAGTTATAAAAGGAGAGTGGAATTATGAAATCTAAACAAGTTAAGAAAAGTATTTTACTTTTTATGGTGTTATGTATAGGTGTATACTTTTTGATAGGATGTGCGCAAAAAGAAGAATCTTGGAATAGAACAGATTATGACAGAAATCAAGACTACAAAGATTTAAACATATCTGATAAGTTAAAATATGAAGAATTGGCTGAGATGAGAGATTCACTCCTTGGTGAAAAACATAAATTAATTTTCAAGAAAAATCCTACTGAAAGTGATCGAATTAAAGAAGCTCGTATAGATAGTAGGGTCAGAACTATTCGAGATCAAATGGATAAAATCTTTGATGAATCTAAAGGAAGTTGTTTCCCAAAAAATACAAAAGTAGTAATGTCGGATGGATCACTCAAAGCAATTGATACTATTATAAAAGGTGATCAAGTAATGATTTATGATATTGCCAATGACACCATTGGAAGCTCTAGTGTAAAGGAAAAGTACATTGATGACAATAACCATATGTATATTCTAAATAGCTCTATTCAAGCAACTTCATATGAAAGATTCCTTACTCAAGATGGATGGAAACGTATGCATTCTATTACTACTACAGACAGTGTTTTTAATGGTAATAGTTTTATTGACGTAAACAGTATGTCAAAAGTCAAAAAAGATTTAACGGTTTATAATCTTAATATAAACTCTACTCACAACTTCTTTGTCTCTTATGGTCAAGATGATGAATGGTTCTTGATTCATAATAGTGGCGGTGACGGTGGTAGTGGCGGAGGTGGAAAATGATTTCTTTATTTAAAATATTTATTATGAGTGTATTTTTATTGTTTAGTATTAATGCTAGTGCTTCTGTATTTAGTGATGCAAAAGCTTCTTACTATGATCAACAAGGTGATTATTCTTTTGATCGAAAAAAATATACTGATGCTTATGAATATTATACTTCTGCAAGTGAATATGGAAGTGGTTACGCTTACTTTCAATTATATGCAATGAACTATAAAGGAGAAGGAAGAAGTAAGAACTCTACATTAGCAACTAAAATGTTACATAAAGCAGTAGAGTTACAATACCCGATGGCTGAAGTAATATTAGCGGAGAGATACTTATATAAGAAACCAAGAAATAGACAAGAGGCTCTTCGTTTACTTAAAAGTGCTGCTAAAAAAGAATATCTGTATGCCTATATTGATCTTTATCATATGTATTCAAAAGGTATTGGTGTACGAAAAAATTCGAATAAAGCAAATCAATATTATAGGTTAGCAAAAGCTAATGGTTATGATATTAAACAAAGTTCTAGTAAAAAATCATATACTTCAAGTAACAAACTTGTTAGAGATATTCAAAGTGGACTAAAAAAACTTGGATTTTATAAAAGTAAAGTTGATGGAATAACTGGACCTATGACTAGAAAATCAATAGCTGACTTTCAAAACTCATATGGTTATCCAGTTAATTCTAAAGTTTCATCTGATACATTAAAAAAGATTAAAAATGAACTTTGATTTGAATATAGAGGGATACTTTTCCTCTATATTTATTAAATTATTATGAAATATTTAACTTTAGATATTTTACTTCCAATCATAGTCTTTATTCTTGGTATTGGCTTTTACTATTTTTTCCGTGAACCAACTATTGTTGCTCATTATTTAGGTATTAAAGATTATCATACTACTAGTGAATATACCATTTATTTCAATTCTTTTCCCTCTTTAGCACATGTTTTTTCTTTTTCGCTTTTTACTTGGTTGCTATTAGAAAAATCATATGGCAACAGCTCAATATTGTTTTGGGGTATATTAAATATTATTTTTGAAGTTATACAGATGATCGACACGGATTCTCTTCCTTGGATACCTCAGGTTATAGATCAATACTTCATTCAAGGAACTTATAGCCATTGGGACATAATATTTATATTTCTGGCCGCAGTTTGTGCGAAAGGAGTCATGAACTTAACAAGTTAATTGTTGAAGATTTTATTAAAAGTTTAAAGTGGTAAAGAAAATGGTACGCCTGACACGATTCGAACGTGTGACCGATGCCTTAGAAGGGCATTGCTCTATCCAGCTGAGCTACAGGCGCGTTTAAAAAAAGAATGGGGTAAGTAACCGGAATCGAACCGGCGACCCTCTGAACCACAACCAGATGCTCTAACCGACTGAGCTATACCTACCAATTCAAAATGGTCGGAGTGAAAGGACTCGAACCTTCGACCCCCTGGTCCCAAACCAGGTGCGCTACCAGGCTGCGCTACACTCCGACAGTCACTAATCTTTCAAAAAGTGGACGGAATTATACTATGTTTATAAATTAATGTCAAGGGGTTTTCAAGAAAACTAAGAAATTTTCTTGAATTCCCTTTTTTCTACTAAAACTGAATTAATCCATCGATAGGAGATGAAGCTGTTGCATATGGTTTCTTAGGAATTCTTCCTGCAACATAACTTAATCTTCCAGCAATAGTTGCATACTTAAATGCTTCTGCCATTGCCATTGGATTTTGAGCTTGTGCGATTGCTGTATTAGCTAAAATACCATCTGCGCCAAGTTCCATAGCATATGACGCATCACTTGCACAACCAAGTCCTGCATCAACAAGAACAGGCACACTTACTGCATCTCTAATGAATGCAATATTATATGGATTTTGAATTCCAAGACCTGAACCAATAGGAGCTGCTAATGGCATAATTGCATCAGCACCTGCATCTTCTAATCTTTTAGCAATAATTGGGTCATCACTTGTATATGCCATAATTGTAAAGCCTTCTTTTTTAAGAACTTCACAAGCAATAATTGTTTCTAGTACATCTGGATATAAAGTTTTTTTAGCATCACCAATTACTTCTAGTTTAATAATATCTATTCCTGTTGCTTCTCTCATTAGTCTAAATGTTGTAATTGCTTCTTCTGCTGTAAAACAACCGGCTGAATTTGGAAGAAGTTTTACATTAGTATCTTTGAAATAATCTAAAAGATTCTCTTCATTTGGGTTTGTAATATTTACTCTTCTAATTGCTACAGTTATTAACTCACTTCCTGATGCTAAAGTTGCATCTTTAGTAGTTTGAAAATCTGTATATTTTCCAGAACCTACGATAAGTCTGCTATTGAATTCATATTTTCCTACTTTTAGAATATCACTCATTTTGTATTTTCTCCTATAAATTTTTTGTAATCTTTGCTTACATTTTCTATGTTCACACATATAATTTCTGGCACATCATAGCTATGTAATTCTTTAATTTTGCTTTGGATTTTTTTGAAGTTTTCTTTTTTTGTTTTTATATTTATCAAAACTTCTTTATCGTTACAAAAGTCATCTTGCCACATATAAAAAGACTCTATATCAGTCATTTGGACACAGGCTGCAAGCTTTTTTTCTATTAAGACTTTTGCAATCTTTCTTGCCTCTTCAGCATTTGGGCAAGTCGTTTGAATTATTATAAGACTCATAGTTTCTTAACCTCTTCAACTAAATCTGAAGGAATCAAAGAATAATTGTTTTTACGATAGTTTCCTGCAGCAATTGCATGTGCTAAACTTGCACTAATTGTTGCATTTAAAGGAGAATAGCCTTGAGCTAATAAAGAACCTACGAGTCCACTTAGAACATCTCCACTTCCACCTTTTGCTAAAACGGCAGATCCTAAGTTGTTTATATACACTTTATCATTTTGTGATATTAAAACATTTGCACCTTTTAAAAGTAAGACTACTTTCGGGTATTTTTTACAAAACACTTCACTATATTTAAACCTATTATCTTGAAGAGTTTCTATTGTTATATCAGCTATTTCACAGAGTCTAAGTAACTCACAAAACTCTTTTGGATGTGGAGTTAGAACTATTTCTTTATCTAAAGCTTCTAAAATTACATCTTCATAAAAAAGGTCAGCATCTATTATAATTGGGATGTCTTTTTCTAAAATCTTTTTTATTTCATCTTCTTCATATCTTCCAAGGCCCATTCCCAGTGCTATTGCCGTACAATTTTTTGTTAGTTTATGAGTTTGCATAATATGATATGGTAAATCAATATTCTCATGACAAATTACACTTACTAATCCAGTTCCAAAGCCAAAAGCAGCCTTTGCAGCAATTACACCAGCCCCTTTTTTACATCCTGCAACTACATTTAAATGTCCATATGTTCCTTTATGAGAATCTTTTTTGTTTCTAAAAGGCAATTCCATATCTTCTTTTTCTAAAAGATATATATTTGCATCAGTTTCATAAACTTCTCTTTGAATACCAAGATTAGCTACTTTTATATCTCCTACAAAGTCTTTTGCAATATCAGTAAATAAAGAAGCTTTTAATGCTCCCATAGTAATAGTTACATCTGCCTCAAAAGCTACTGTTGTAACTTGACCTAAATTATTTACTCCACTTGGAATATCACACGAAATTTTAGAATTGTCATAAGAATTAAGAGTATTTATTATGTATTGAGATTTTTCATCCAAGTCTTTATTTAAACCACTTCCAAATAAACAATCAACTGTAATATCACATTCAATTAATTCATCAACAATTTCTATATCTAGAAGCCTTACTCTTTTTAATTGAAGTTCTGCCATTTTTGATTTAATACCAAATGGGATATAAAGTTTTACATCAAAACATTTAAATAGAAGTCTTGCTAATGCAATACCATCTGCACCGTTATTCCCCATACCACATACAATAAATACTGATTTGTTTTTGTCAACTTGTTTATAGATTTCTCTACTTAAAGAAGATGCGGCATGTTCCATTAATAAGTCTTCAGTTAAGGCAAATTCTTCATAACATCTTTTATCTAATGAGTCTACTTCATAAAATACTTTTTGCATAATGCTCCTTTAAAAGGTTTATTTTCTAAATTTCCAATCTTCTTTTTCTAAGACTATTTTAATCTTTTCTTTTACATCACCTTGCAGTTCAATCCATTCTTCTTTGACTGCACCACCACAAGCTAGTTTTTTCTTTAGGAGTTTGAGGACTTCTTTTTTATCTTTGTCATTTAAATAAAATCTTCCAACCAAGGTAACTGGTTTACCTCTTCTTTTTTCATAAGTAAATACTAACTCATGTTGATTTTTTGGCTTTATTTCATTTGAAGATATTTTAGCTTTGTTAACCTTTTTAGTTTTTTTATCATTCTTTGATGTGTTGAAATCATCACCATCAAGTTTTGCACCCATTTCAAATATCATTTAAAATCCTTGATTCTTGTTTGAACATCTATTTCATTTATACTAACAAAATCTTCTTTCTTATATTGTTCAACTGCAACTCTACCAATCATAGCCGCATTGTCGGAACAATATTTTAATTGGCTTAAGAAAAGTTTTGTATTATACTTGTTACATAATTCTTCAATAGCCGTACGAAGTCTAATATTAGCACTCGCTCCTCCAACTATTGCAAAATTTGAAGGAACACTTCTTTTAAATAGCTTTTTTGTTTTTTGCATAATATGAGCTACTGCAGTTTTTTCAAAAGAAGCACAAACATCATATTTATCTTGGTTCTGTATTTCTTTATCCCCTAATTTTTCAATTTGAAGACGAACAGCATTCTTTAGCCCTGAATATGAGAACTCAATATTTGGACTTTGTCTTAAAGGAATTGGAAAAGCAAATCTATCTTCATCACCTTTTAATCCATTTTCTTGAACTATTGGACCACCAGGATATCCTAGTCCCATCATTTTAGAAACCTTATCAAAACTTTCACCAAAACTATCATCCATAGTTGAAGCTATTATTTCCATATCATTTAATGAATTCGCCTCAATAATTTGAGTATGTCCCCCTGAAACTAACAATATAGTAGTAGGAAACACCTCATCTTTTTCAATAAACAAAGAGTAAATATGACCTTTTAAATGATTCACAGCTATCAATGGGATATCCAGAGTAAGACTCAAAGCTTTTGCCATAGTTACGCCTTCCATTAAAGTTACTGAAAGTCCAGGTGCATTTGTAACAGCAATTGCTTTTAATTTTGGAAAATAATCTTTACACTCTTCAAGTATTTTTGGTAATGCCTCTACGTGTAATCTTGCAGCAAGTTCAGGAACAACGCCACCATATACACTATGTTGTAATTCTTGTGATATTTTCTTATGATAAATTAATTCTTTGGTTTCTATATCTGTTATGGCAATTGAACTATCATCACAACTTGATTCTATACTTAATATCATCTAAGCATCTTCCTCGTCATTTAATTCACACTCTTCTTCCCGATTTATCCAGTCTAAAGCACATTCTAATTTTCCATATCCAGAAGACGCATTTATATGTCCAGCTTCTTCTAAAAGCTTCATACCAATTCTTAGTTTACTTTGTAATCTTATTGCTTCTTCTACATTCATATATGGATCATTTGTTGAAGCTGCCATAATTACTTCTTTTGCTTTCAAATCTTTAGGAAGAGGATAAGGGAAGAATGTTTTTGCCTCTTCTAATTCTTCGTTTCTTACTGGTGCTACCATCATTAACTTATCTAATTTAATATCTAGTTCATCACAAATATGAAACCACAAAAGATTTGCTAGAGAGTGACAAACTATTATTGTAGGTTTAAAATGTTCGATTTCATTTTTTAAATATTCTTTCCATTCTTTTAAAGTAGGATTATCCCGATTAGGCATTGCAGGGAAAGATACTATTATATTCTGTTTAATTAAATCTGCTGTCAAATGTGCTTGCCAATGTGGGTAATCACTACCACCTAATCCATGTAATACTAAAACTCTTTTATTCATTATTTGTCTTACCTTAATTCTCTTACACATCTAACATATTTATTTTTATGTCTACTATCATAATATGGTGTCCCACTTACAAAATGCATATAATCTGCATAAAACCAAAGTGTTCTCCAGTGAGCTTTTTCTGCCCAATATCCATCAGGAACATTAAATTTAAATGCTCTATTTATATAGTTTTTTTCATTCTTCTTATCTACAATTAATTCAAACTCTTCTAACTTAGGTATTCTCCAGTTAGTAAATCCCAAGAAACTTAAATTTGCACAATAAAGAATTGCTTCTTCATGAGTTCGTAAAGTTTTTACAACAGATACATTATCAATCCACATTAGTTTATTACTTGTATCTACTACAGCATCTTTTCCACTTCTTCTAAAATCGTTTGCTAGGGAAAAACTTAAAAATAAAACAAGTAGGATTAAATATCTCATTATTTATCCTTTATTGAAAATTTGCCTCTTTGTAAGGATGTACTTACACTGTCATTTAATAATTCTATAGTTATATTATACTCTTCTTTATAAACTAGTCCTACTAATTCTTTACAGACTTTTTTCTCTTTAGCTACGGTTAACTCCGTATTCTCTTTCCATTTATCAAATTTTTCTTCATATAGTTCTACTATTTCTTTTTCAAATCTACTTCTAGAATAAATGAAATATACCACTAGAACAATAAGTATTGCAAAGGGAATAAATAAATCAAGTTCCACAATAAGCCCTCACTTCTTTATCTATTTCAAAAATATCATCAATTGTTTTTGCACTTACATTATTAAATTTATTTAAAGCATCCATTGAAATTTTAGAGATGTCTAAAAACCCTATTTCACTGTTTAAAAACTTAGCCACTGCAATTTCATTTGCAGCATTTAAAACAACACCTAAATCAAGATTATTTAAAACCTCATCTTTTATATCCCAAATTGGATATCTAGATGGTTCTATTTTTTTAAATTCTAAATTCCCAACTTCAAGTAAATCAACTGGTTTTAAAATTTGCTCATCACAATGGCCAAGAATTGCATAAGCAATTGGAAGTTGCATAGAAGCATTTGCAATATGAGCAGTACTACTTCCATCTTCAAAATTGACAAGAGCATGAATGAGTGATTTTGTTTCTATAATTGCATCTAATTTATTTGTGTCAAAAAGCCAAGCAGCTTCTACTAATTCAAACATCTTATTTGTCATCGTTGCACTATCTATTGTAATTTTGTTTCCCATAGACCAATTTGGATGATTTAAAGCTTCTTTAATAGATACATTTTTAAGCTCTTCCAATGGATAATCACGAAATGAGCCTCCACTTGCAGTTATTGTCATAGAATTTATTTTTTTATCCTGAACTAAATACCAAAGTCCAAAATGTTCAGAATCTATTGGACTCAATTTTCTTTGGTCTATGAACTTTCCTGCAACAACTAAAGACTCTTTATTTGCAAGTGCAATTTTTTTACCACATTCAATTGCTTTAAGAGTAGGCTTTAAACCTAAAAATCCAACTAATGAGTTTACAACAGTTTGAGATTGTGATTCTTCAATAGCTTTTAATATTTCATCTTCACCAAAATTAACATCAGAATGATTTACCTTTGGTATATCTTCTTTATTTGCAATTACAACTTTTTTTGGATTAAACTCTTTAATTTGTTCATTAAGAAGTTTAATATTTGTCCCAGCAACTAAAACTTCAACATTTAAATTAAACTTTCTTGCAATATTTAAAGTATTTACTCCAATAGAGCCAGTACTTCCTAATATAATCAAATTACTGCTCGAAGAAGAACTAACATAATAATTCCACCAAATAGATAACCATCTGTTCTATCTAATATCCCACCATGTCCAGGAAGAATATCTCCACTATCTTTTACGTCAGCTTCTCTTTTTAAATAAGATTCAAATAAGTCTCCAAAAACTGAAGCTAATGCAACCACTAGAGATATTACAATTGCTCCAAAGGTAGATACATTATCGATTGCAAAAAATACACCAAAGATAGTTGCAAAGATTAAACCACCAGCAACACCTTCTAAAGTTTTATTTGGACTTGTCTCACAAAACTTTGTTTTTCCCATCCCTCGACCAACAAAATAAGCACCAATATCAGCACCTGCAACAATTACAAGAAGCCATAATAAAGACATCATTCCGTACTCAATGTATAAAGATAATAAGAATAAAAATGAAGCTGTTGGGTATAAAAGAGGTAAGAATATTTTTTTATCTAGATTTTTAGTATAAGCAAGAATTGAAGCATAGATAACAGCAACAACAAAAAGTAAGTCTTCAGGATTTGGATAAAAATAAGCTACAAACCATAAAACACCACTATAAAGAAAGATTGAACTACTTTCCATTTTATATAATTTCATTGATTCATTAATTGAAATCACTAATAGACATCCAAAAAGAAGCCACATAATAAAAAATGAGTCAATGTAACCTATGATTCCCGCGGTTGCAAAAAGGGCTAATCCTGTTTTGATTCTTGTAGAACTTGAAGATAATATTTCTGAAAAAGACATTTATAATCCTAGTTTTTTTGATATAAAGTTAAATTATACTAAAGTTTCGCTTTTTTTTAAATTTTTATAAAAATAATGGTTACTTACATCTAATAATTGTTTGACATAATCCTATATCATCAATTGTTTCTATGATTTTAAGTCCTGCCTTTTCTAAAAATTTTATAAAATCGGTATATTTAAACATTTTACTATACCCATTAGCCATTGCTGTAAAGTATGGAGAAGTATTAATTACACAATAAGCAGCTGTTTCATTATTTTGTTTATCCCAAAAAGGTTCCATAATACAAATTTCACTTTTTTCACCCATTGATTCTTTTAATTTCTTTAAAATAAAAACAATCTGTTCTTCTTTAAAACAATCTAAGAACTGGCTCATCCAATAAATATCATAATCTCTAGGGATAACTGTTTCTTCTAATAATATATTTGCTTCATAGGTTGATATATTTTGGATATTCTTTTCATAAATTGTTTGTTTTGCTAATTTTATTTGCTGTGGAAGATCCATTATTGTAATTTCTATATTTGGATTTTGTGAAGCTAATAAAGTAGCAAATTTCCCAGTATTTCCACCAATATCTAAAATCTTTTTAGGCTTTAACTCTTCAAGTTTTTTTATTGCAAAAGAAAATGCAGAATCAGAATATAGGTGATCAAACGTAAACCAACTATCTTTAGCTTCTTTAGGTAAAGTTGATAAAGCTGGATAAATTGTATCCCATTCTCCAAACACTTTTAAACCTTCAGCTTTTTCATTTCTAATTGCATCATCTAAATAAAATAACCCTTGATAATTTACGTGGTGATTATAATTCATATTGGCATTAGTCATTTTATCACTATTAATAAAAAAACCTATTTTTGAAAGAGTTACTTTCTCTTCTTTTATAAATACAACTCCCGCACTTAGTGCTGTTTCACATAAGACTTGAATTCCATATCTTGATAACTTACACTCTTTTGATAACTCTTCATATGTTAACCCTGCTTTATTTTTTGATAAAACATCTAATATATTCAAATCTCTCATTGTTCTTACAACTTGGAAAACAATAGGAGCAAAAGCAATTTTTTGGGCTTCATATTGAGCTTCCAGTGCAGTCAGATTTTCATAATTGTTAAAAAACTCTTTTTCCATAGATTCCCTTATTTTTCATCTAACGCTATTGTAATTTTGCCTCTAACATAAACTATATTGTTATTTTGTAGTTCAAAACTATATTCACTCATACTACCAAAATCAAATGTTCTTTCAATTTCAATAATAGCTTCAAGAAAGTCCATTTCTTTTTCTAAAAACACATCTTTTAAAGAGACTAAAAAACCTATTTTAGGAGCTGAACCTTCTGGTGCAAACCCTGCACTACTTTGTGCTGCTCCTTCACAAGCCATTGCAAGAGTTGGAGGAAAAGGAAAAGTACAAGAAACTCTGATTTTTTTTTCTGATGAATCTAATACTTCATTAGCAAATCTAATTGGTTTTTGATGAGGCAAATTCATATTTGAACTTCAATAATATTTTTCTTATTTTTATCAAACTTACTTGATAATTCAATTAGTAAAGCAATAGATTTTGGATAATCAGAATTTACCTGAGTAGGAATATTTAAAGTTGAGTCTTCCTCTGTAACTTTTACTTTTAAAGCTACAACTGTTTCTAAAGTCTCTATACAATTGTTAATCTCTTGAATATTTTTGATATTTATAGTTTCTGTTAATAGTAATAGAATTTCATCTCCATCTAGAGCTTTTATTGCGCCTATTTTTAATAGTTTTTCTGAAGTATTATCACCACTAGAGATAGTCAATATCTCATTCTTATTGTTTTTTAAAATTGATAAATACGAAACAGCAGTATTATAAACAGAATTTTGAAAGTCTGTAGGAGAAAGCATTTCATCATTTAAAATTGCACTTAAAATATTAGCACTTGCAGTTAATTCTCCAAAGGCACTACCATAAATAATTCTTCCATCTTCGAAACCGATTTTATCAACTACTTCAACAACTAACTTTGCTGCTCTTGTTAATCTTCTTCTAAAAACCATTTTAGGAACTAACTCTTTTGTTCTTAAATCACTTATTTCATCTTTTGCAACAATATTTACTGCATCAATAATTTCTAAATTAATTTTCATTACATTTTCCAAAGACTAAACTAGTATTATTTCCACCAAATGCAAATGAATTACTTACTATATAATCAACTTTTTGTGAAATTGCTTCATTTGTAAATAAAACATCATCTCTTTGAGGGTCCTTTAAATTTTTAGAAGGAGGTATTATCTCTTTTTGTATACACATAATAGAGATAATTGCTTCAATTGCACCAGCAGCACCTAAGGTATGACCAGTAATTGATTTTGTAGAACTAAGATAAGGTTTATTTGGGAAAAGTGATGCAATTGCATTTGCCTCTGAATTATCATTAGCTATAGTTCCAGTTCCATGCGCATTTATATAAGATATCTCTTTAAAACTAATTTTTGCATCATCTAATGCATTTTGGATAGCATTTTTTGCACCAAGACCATCAGGATGGGGTTGAGTCATATGATGAGAATCAGAGCTATAACCTACTCCACATAGCTCAACGCTATTTATATTTTTATCATTTTGTAAAAGTATTACAGCAATGGCCTCTGATACATTCATCCCTTCTCTATCTTTTTCAAAAGGAGTACAAGGGTTTGAAGACAATACACTTAAAGCTGAAAAACCACATACAGTTGTTGAACATAAAGAATCAGCTCCAACAACTAAAACATTTTTATAAATACCTTTAGAAAGTACTTCTTTTGCATAGCCTAATGCATTTGCACTTGAAGTACAAGCAGTAGAAAATGAAATATCATCATAAAAAGTAAACTCTTTTTTTAAATTATATGCAATAGAGTTAATTGTGTGTTGATTATAATCTATATTCTTATAGTTTTTATCTTTAAAATAAGTATTTTCAGTAGTTAACATACCACCAACAGATGAGCCTACAATAAGTAAAGTATTAGAATAATCATCTAAATTTGATTCATTTAGAACTTTTTTACATGCATTAAAAAGTAAAGTTTTAAAATTTTTACTACTTTTTATCTTGCCAATAGCAACATCTCTACCTTTTACATAAGTAGAATCTATAGAAATACAATCTTTTTTTTCACAAATAGATTCAAACAATTCTTCGGATGTATTCCCTGCGCAAGAAATAGAATGAAAGTTGTTTATATAAACTTTCTTATTTATTTTCATTTATATATTTTAATAAACTATTAACTGATGCGAATATTGTATTATATTCCTCAGGATTTTGGATTTTTACACCATATTCTTTTTCAATAATTAAAACTAATTCAATCGAATCAACAGAATCTAACCCTAAACCATCATCACCAAATAAAGCATCGTTATCGCCTATTTCATCAGTTTCAATATCTTCTAGATGTAAACCTTCAATTAACACTTCTTTAAATTCTTTACTTGTTATTGCCATTATCTCATGCTTCCTTATTTTTTATCACAAAAATTATATTATTATCGTACTTACAGCTTATTTATACTGAATTATATATTTGGTAATTATTAAGTTAATATAATTT
>CAJXPH010000036.1 GCA_913057765.1 uncultured Campylobacteraceae bacterium | reverse complement strand
AATAAAAATACTACACTAGATATTAAAGAATCTAATGAAAAAAATATTGATATACAATATTTAGAAAATCAATCAGAAAAAGATAGTATATTTAATAAAAAAACAGCAAAAATTATATTATCAATTCTAGTTATCTTTATATTGTTATTTTTAATTCTAAAGTTATCAAAAAAAAGTCTAAATAATTAAACCTATTGTAAAGGAAATAAATGGAACCAACTAGTATTAAAATATTTTTAGTAAATGGAAATCCAAAGGGGCTACGAACTGCTGAGTTATCTAATTGGAATGGTAAAGCAGTAGCTAGTTCAAGAAAAGAATTTAAAGAATTCTTGAATAGAGAAGAAGTAGATAGTCCGGGGTTTTATATTCTAGTTGGAAATGATATTGAAACAGATAAAGAAAAAATATATATAGGAGAAGGGGAATCTGTTTCTTGTAGATTACAAAAAAATCATAAATATGTAGCTGAAGATTTTTGGGTACAGATTGTATCTTTTGTCTCAAAGGATAATAATTTAACAAAAGCGCATATTAGATACTTAGAAGGTAAATTAATAGAAAAAGGTAAAAAGAACACAAGCTTGATTTTATTAAATGGTACTTCGAGTGGTTCAAAACTTCCAGAAGCAGATGTTGCAGAAATGGATATTTTTTTAGAAAAGGTGTATCAACTTTTACCTATTCTTGGTTTAAATCAATTTAATATATCTGATACTAAACAAGAAGATAATCAAAGTTTTCTATATTGCAATATAAAAGGTCTAGAGGCAATTGGAAATAGAACAGATAATGGTTTTATAGTTTATAAAGGTTCAAAGGCTGTATTGGAACTAAGGGAATCTGCATCACCTAGGCATCTAAATAACCGAAAAAAGCTTATTGAAAATGATATTTTAATTAAAAAAGAAGAATATTTTTTATTTGAAAAAGATTATGAATTTAAAAGTCCTAGTGCAGCTGGTAGTATAATACGTGGTGGAAATACAAATGGACTTATACATTGGAAAGATAGCCTCGGAAGAACATTAGCTGTGATAGATGAATAAAGCTTGTAACATAAAATCATATAATAAATGTCAGTTCCCAAAATAAAAAGTTTAGGAAAACACTTCCTTCTTTGTTAATGTTATTTTAATCACTTTTATTAAAATATTAAAGTAAAAATATCTTAAAAAGTAAATTTGTAAATTATACTAAATATATATGATATGTCTCTAAATATGAATTTTAAAAAGAATATCACATTATATATTTTTTGTTGCATGGTGATATATTAGGAATAGATGAAGATAATATAGAAGCTTATAGTGTTAACGTATTATCTTAATAATTAAATTTTGGTGTAATTCTAGTAAACTTATTAGAAATTGTCCAGTTTTTTGTTTTATTTAAATATGATTTTAAGTTATTAATGTGATTGATATAATTTCCTTTAAATCCATTATTTGGAGATTGTACTAAATCTCTAATAATTTTACCTAAGATTGTGTGGATTTTATATTCTATCATTATATCTACAACATTCAAATTATTAAGACGATTATTAGATTCAGTTACTTTTTGCGGATTTTTTTCTATTGTATTAATCCATTGTCCATGAGCTATATTATTTCTTATTTGGCTCTGTTTGCGAATATAAGTATCTATGTACTTTCTAAGTTCTTTTTTCTTCTTATTTCTCTCTTCTTTAGTTGTTATCACTTTATCTAAAGATATAGCAAGTAGTTTATTCCAGCCTGCAGTAATACCAGATGACTTTTTTATTTTAAGAATATTTGAAATTTCTGATGAAGTGAATGCATCTGGTGTATATAAAATTTGAGAAATCTGAGCTTCTGACCAAGCACTATAAGTTAATGCAAGTAATTTTGTTCTCATATCTATTTCAAAAGCATTGGAATTTCTAATAGAAGTAGTGATATCTCTATTTAATTGAGTAATAACTTTTCTAAGATATTGTACATTTTCACTTTGTTTATAAAAAATTTCAAGAACCTTTATTTATTAAGATGGATTCCCTTGCGGGGGGTCGGGAATTGAACCACGCCTACTCAAAAGAGCATTTTATCCATGTCTACCCCATATATTTATAATTGTGGAATCCATAAAGTAATTATAAAGATATAATCTTAAAATATTATTAATTATTTTTAATTAAATTTAAATAATTTTCATACCAATAAATTAACCCTCTCATAGATTTTTTATAACTAGCTCTATTATAAGCGTTTTTCACTTTATTAGATTCTTTATGTGAAAGTAGTGCTTCTATTACTTCTCCACTATATCTATGTTCTTCCATATTCTCATAAGCAATAGTTGAGAACATAGCTCTAAAACTATGTGGTACAAATTCATCTTTTGTGAACCCCATTCTTCTTATTGCTGATATCAAGGTATTATCACTCATTGGTTTATCTTTTCCTCTAAAACTTGGAAAAACATATTTTCCATTACCTGTAAATTGTTGTACTTCTTTTAGTATTTCTATTACTTGATTTGGTAAGGGTAATATGAATTCTATTTTTGTTTTCATTTTATCTTTTGGGATAATCCATTGTTGATTTTTAAAATCTATTTCTGACCATTCACAGTGTCTTATATTGAAACTTCTTACAAATACATATGGAAGCATTTTTAATGCCATTTTCGTTGTGTAGTCACCTGAGTATTCGTCTATAGCTAGAAGTAAAGCTTTTATGTCCTTATCTTTTGTGAAAGTAGGGTAATGTCTTTTTTCTCTTCTCCCTAGAATTGTTTTTTGTTCTATATCTGCAATTATATTATGTGGTGTATATTCTAATGTAACAGCATATTTATATATTTTATTTAACAGCATAAAAACTCTTTTTGCTGTTTCTTGTATATCTTTTTCTTTTAGATCTTGAAGTATTTCAATTATATTCAATCTCGTAATTTCATCTATTGGTTTATTTTTTATAAATGGATATACATAAAGTTCTATTGCTCTTTCTAATTTTATATGATAGTTTTCTGATACTTCACTTTCATAATTCTTATGCCATTCTTGGGAAACTTTATAAAATGTATTTTCTTTCTTTTTTTCAATGATATTAATCTCTTCTTTTTTTTGTTTCTTCTTTTCATTTGGATCAATATCATTCGCTATTTGTGATTTATATTCTTCTCTTTTTACTCTAGCTTCTTTTAATGAAAGACTTGGATACGTTCCCAAAGATAAAACTTTTTCTTTATCATTAAATCTATATTTAAATCTCCATCTTTTTCCACCACTTTTAGCCATGATTAAAAAAAGACCTCCACCATCAAAAAGTTTATAATCTTTTTCTTTAGGTTTAGCAGATTTAATTTTTGTATCTGTCAAAGGTACTATAGTTCGAGCCATGAGAATCCTTTTTGAATATTTTAGGGTACTTTTTTTTATTCGCTTTTGTGATTTTACATAAAGTACCCTAAAAAGTACCCCAAAAATGTTAGATTAAGTAAAATGTAGTTAGATTGGATTAGACTAAAAAGAAGAATAAAGCCCTTTATTATAGTATCTAGTTGGACTTTATTAGTATGTATTGGATTGTGTATTGGTGGAGATGTGGAGAATCGAACTCCAGTCTTAAAACAGCTACTACCAGCGTCTACATGCTTAGTAAAAGATTGATTAATTTCACTTTCTAATAGCTCAACCTGCAAGGCTATTTAAAAAGCTAAGATTCTAAATGTCTCAAATTAGTCAAATCAATTCTAAGATGATAATCTATCAAGGGTGAATCTCCGTAATACTACATAGATAGAATCTGTAGTGGAAACCTCCAAAGTCTCAAGCCGTAAGGCGAGTCTGTGTTTAACTTATGCTATTTTAGCGTAAGCTGGAGCGTAATTTGTATTGTTTGCGTCTAAAAAAAATGAACCGCGTAACGGCATGTTCAGGCCGACATGCAACTAATCCTCACTGCTCTAATCGATACCAAGTCATCCCCATGAAAAATGGAAGCGAATTATAGCAAAAGAATCTAAGTTTTACAAGTTTATGAAAAAATTAGAGAATAGAAAAGCTTAAAAGCTTTCCCATTCATCATCATTGTCTTTTTGAGCAGATATAGTTTGTGCTGGTTTCATTGGCTGAACTATTCCTTCCTTTTTTGGTGTTACTATTTTTGAAGTAGTAGGATTGCTTACTTTTTGAATTTTTCTTTCTACTTTTTGAGTTTTTTCAATTGAAACAGTTGAATCTTTTTGGATTTCCATTTTTTCCGCTTGAACATTATCTTTTCCATTAAACTCTTTAGAATCTGCGTTAGTTACAATTCTTTTTGCAATTTTTAATGTATTTTCTGCAATTCCTTTTGTATTTGTAGCAACACTTGCATTTTGTTGCGTTTGAGAATCTAACATATTTACAGCGTCATTAATTTGCTCAATTCCTTCTAATTGCTCTTTTGAAGAAGTAGATACTTTTGTAATTAAATCTATAGTATTTATGATATTTTCATTTAATCCACTGTATCCATCAATCATACTATCGGCAATTTCTTTACCTTCATTAGCTTTAGTATTTGCGTCTTCAACTAGATCTTTTATCTCTTTAGCTGCTTCTGCAGATCTTGCTGCTAGGTTTCTTACTTCTTGTGCTACAACTGCAAAACCTTTTCCTGCTTCACCTGCGGTTGCTGCTTCAACTGCTGCATTTAGAGATAGAATATTTGTTTGGAATGCAATCTGATCAATTACATTAATTGATTCGTTAATTGCAGTTACTTTTTCATTTATCTCATCCATTGCAGCAGTTGTTTTTACTGCTAACTGTTGTCCTGTAGTTGCAGAAGTATTAAGTTTATTTGCATTGTCAGACATATGTGCAACATGCTCACTATTTCCTCTAATATTTTGTGTAACTTCTTCTAAGGCAGCAGCTGTTTCTTCTAGTGAAGCTGCAGCAGAATTTGAACTTGTATTTAAGTTATCTACATTTTGTAATAAGACTTGAGCACTATCATCTAATGTTAAACCATTTTTCTTATTTTCAATAAGCATTTGAGTAATTAGTTTTCCTAAGTTGTTAAGAGCTAATGAAACTTTTCCATTGTCATTTTCTACTTTTTTAGTAAAATCAAGTTTTGTAAAGTCTTCAAATATTTTTAGAAGTTCATTTGTATCTCTACAAATATTTGATTCAAGGGCTTCAAGCATTTCATTTAATTTTTGTCTTAATTCTTCAAGTGTTTTTGAGTGAATTGGAGTATCAAATCTATTGTGCATATTCCCTTTTTCGACTTCTTCAAGCATTTTTTTAACTTCTACTATAAAGTTATCTTCAATTGAATCTAGTTCTTTTGTTTTTTGAATATTTGTATTGATTAATTCAGACATTTGTCCTATTTCATCATGTGCATTTATCTTAATAGGTTTTACATCATGAGATTCTTTATTTAAATATTTAAAGAAATCTAACATTCCGTTTTGAAAACTATTAAGTGGAGTTAATACAACTTTCCCAAATACTATATATACAATTATTAATAATAATGCACCTAATAGAAGGATACTTCCAATTATTTCATAATTTAACATTTCAACATCTTCTAGTAAGCTACCAATAGGTGTAATAACTTCTAATGAACCTCTTACATCTCCCATTTTCCAATCAATTTTTGGACTATCTGCTCTAGTATTGTGACATTTTACGCAACCAGGCGCTACCATATAATCAGCAACTGCTACTCTCACTACGTCTTTGCCTTCAAATTTTTCAACTGAGATATATGGTTCTACGTTTCCATCTCTAAATCGTTTCATTGCAGTTTCTGAAAAATTATCAAGTGTTCTTGAAGCTCTATTTGGGAATGGGTAATCACTATAGAGTTTTAATTTAATACCATCTTTTTTAGCACTTACAAGTGCACCTAAATCATGAATCATTGTTGCTGGTAAAGGAATTGTGTCTTTGTTCTCTTTATGATCAAAATTAATTTTGATTTTTGAATTGCTTTTTACAACTGGAACAACATTCCCTGCATAATATTTTCTAAGTGTTTTATACTGGTCAACAGTATTTTTAGCACTTACAATACTTTGCTTTATTACATTTTCTTTTGTTTGTGCTGATATAAAAAAGTATATACCTATTATTGCAACAATTGCAATAAGAACAATAGGCAAAAATAGTTTTGCTAAAATCCCTCTATTATTCATAATTTATCCTTGTATTTTAATTATATAATATAATAGCAGTCCTACAGTAAAAGAAAAATAAAATTATTATTAAATAAAATTTATAATTAAAAAGTGTGTATATTCTATTATAATAATAAAATAGTATATTTAATATAGCTATTCGTTTTTAACAACTTTTTACTAAATAAATCATATAATCACATATATTTAATTTGGAGATTTTTAATGAATAAAAAAGGAATTTTAATTATTGGTGCAGGTGGGGTTAGCCGTGTTGCTACGGTTAAGTGTGCTATGAATATTGATACATTTGAAAAGATTACTTTAGCTTCGAGAACATTATCAAAATGTGAAGCAATTGCAAAAGATATAAAAAAGAATCAAAAGGTAGATATTGATGTAGCAAAAGTAGATGCAGATAATGTACCTGAACTTAGTGAATTGATAAAAAAAATTAATCCAAAAGTGGTACTAAATGTAGCTCTTCCTTATCAAGATTTAACAATTATGGATGCATGTACTTCTTGTGGTGTAGATTATGTAGATACTGCAAACTATGAACATCCAGACGTTGCAAAATTTGAGTATAAAGAGCAGTGGGCGAAGCAAGAGCAGTTTAAAAAAGCTGGAGTTAAAGCGCTATTAGGTTCTGGTTTTGATCCTGGTGTTACTGGTGTTTTTTGTGCTTATGCTCAACAAAATTTATTTGATGAAATAAACTATATAGATATTATGGATTGTAATGCGGGTGATCATGGTTATGCTTTTGCTACAAACTTCAATCCAGAGATTAATTTAAGAGAAGTCTCTTCAAATGGTCGATATTGGGAAGATGGCAAATGGATTGAAACAAAACCACTTGAAATAAAAATCGACCATGATTATCCAGAAATAGGAATAAAACCTTCTTATTTGCTCTACCATGAAGAGTTAGAGTCTTTATGTAAAAATATTAAAGGTTTAAAAAGAATTAGATTTTTTATGACATTTGGAGATTCTTATATTCAACATATGAATTGTTTACAAAATGTTGGTATGTTAGGTATTGAAGAAATAGAACATAAAGGACAAAAAATTATTCCTATGGAATTTTTAGCAACCTTATTACCTGACCCTGCAAGTCTAGGACCAAGAACTGTTGGCAAAACAAATATTGGTTGTATTATTGAAGGATTCAAAGATGGTATTAAGAAAAAAGTTTATATCTATAATACTTGTGACCATCAAGAGTGTTATAAAGAAGTAGGGGCACAAGCGGTTTCATATACAACTGGAGTTCCTGCAATGATTGGTACTAAGATGTTATATAAAGGTATTTGGGATGGAACAGGTGTTTTCAATATTGAAGAATTTGATGCTAAACCATTTATGGATGAATTAATGATTCAAGGGCTTCCTTGGAAAATTCTTGATTTACCAGTTGAATAATTTTTTTTAAAGTTTTTTTATACTTGAACGGTATAATTAAATAAACTTATTTTAAGGAGACTATTATGCAAAAATATATTTGTCCTACATGTGATTATATTTACGATCCAGCAAAAGGTGACCCTGATAGTGGCATAGTACCAGGTACTGCATTTGAAGATATACCAGAAGATTGGGAATGTCCTGATTGTGGAGTGGCTAAAGAGGATTTTGAACCATATAATGAAGAGTAATATAGTAAATAGTATTGATGAAGTTCCAAGTCCTTCCTTTGTTTGTGAAGAACGATTACTAAAAAAAAACTTAGAACTTTTAAAAAAAGTTCAAGATGAATCTGAAGTAAAAATTCTTTTAGCATTAAAAGGATTTGCTCTTTGGTCTACTTTTGATTTATGTAAGCAGTATCTATACGGTTGTTGCGCAAGTGGTTTGCATGAAGCAATTTTAGCAAAAGAAGAATTTGGAAAAGAAGTGCATACTTATTCTCCGGCATTTAAAGAAGAAGAAATTGATGAGATTATTGATATTTCGAATCATTTAGTATTCAACTCATTTAATCAATTAAACAAATTTAGAGAAAAGGCTAGGGGAAGAACATCTATTGGACTTAGAGTTAATCCAGAATATTCTTCAGTTGAGGTGGATTTATATAATCCATGTGGAGTATATTCTAGACTTGGGATAACAAGTGTAAATTTTGATAAAGACAATCTTGAAGGAATTGATGGATTACATTTTCATGCTCTTTGTGAACAAAATGTAGACGCGCTTGAAGGTGCACTATCAAATTTTGAAGAAAAATTTGGTGAATTTTTACCTCAAATGAAATGGGTTAATTTTGGAGGAGGGCATCATATTACAAGAGAGGACTATGATGTAGATGGATTGATTAAACTTTTAAAAGATTTTAAAAATAGATATCCTCATTTAAAAGTCTATTTAGAACCTGGCGAAGCCGTCGGCTGGCAAACCGGTTACTTAGTGGCAACCGTTTTAGATATTATAGAAAATCAAATGTCAATAGCCATACTAGACACTTCAGCAGAAGCTCACATGCCTGATACTTTAGCTATGCCTTATCGTCCAGATGTACGAAATTCTGATTTAGCAAATATAAAAAAATACACATATCGCCTTGCTGGGAATACATGTCTTGCGGGTGATATAATAGGCGATTACTCTTTTGATGAACCTTTGAAAACAGGTGACAAAATTATCCTAGAAGATATGATTCATTATACAATGGTAAAAACATCAACCTTCAATGGAATCAAGTTACCATCTATAGTAATAAAAAATAGTCAAGATTGTTACCAAATTGTAAACAATTTTGGATATAATGCATACAAATCAAGACTTTAATAGGGGAAATTACATGGGAAGAGATAGAAATATAATTAGTGATGAATTAAAAGATAATGAAGAAATTCAAAATCCAACTTCTGTTATTGAAGAAGAGGGAACTGTAGAATTAAAAGATGAAGATTGTATAAAAACTTGTAAAAGTTCAAAAATTAATTCAAAAAAGAAGAAAGTACAAATTTGGGTAAAAAAAGAGACTTTAGAATATGAACAAGATCTGACTGCTCTTCAAATTGAATTACTTAAATTTCAAAATCATGTAAAAGAAAAAGGATTAAAAGTCCTTATGATTTTTGAAGGTAGGGATGCTGCTGGTAAAGGTGGAGTTATAAAAAGAATCACTGAACACTTAAACCCAAGGGGTGCGCGAGTAGTTGCTTTAGAAAAACCAAGTGATATAGAAAGAACACAATGGTATTTTCAAAGATATACAAAACATTTACCAAGTGCTGGAGAAATAGTTTTATTTGATAGGTCATGGTACAACAGAGCAGGGGTAGAGCCTGTAATGGGGTTTTGTACATCTGAAGAACATCATGAATTTTTAAGAGAAGTTCCAGAGTTTGAAAACATGCTTGTAAAATCTGGAATCATTTTAATGAAGTTCTATGTTTCTGTTTCAAAAAAAGAACAAGCAAGAAGATTTAAGAAAAGAGAAACAGATCCCTTAAAACAATACAAACTCTCACCTGTAGATAAAGAATCTCAAAAACTTTGGGATAAATATACAATTGCAAAATTTTCAATGCTTATGGCCTCAAATTCGGAGGTATCTCCATGGACGGTTGTTAAAAGTGATGATAAAAAACAAGCAAGAATAAATTGTATTAAACATATTTTATCTCACGTTAGCTATCCAAAAAAGATTAAGAAAAAAGATTTAAAAACGAATAATAAAATATTAATTTCTGGCGCACAAGAGTTGGAAGTTATGGAACATGAAAACAAATTTGCAAAGGCATAACTAGATGAATTTAAGTGATTTTGATAAAACAAATTATAGTGGGTTATATATTTCAAAAGCTGCTCATCCATCTTTTGGTAAAAAATACATTGCAAGATTCCAATATGATAAAAAAAGATATGTAAAAGTTCTTGGGTATGTAAAAAAAGATAATCTTACAAAAAAAGCTGCATTAACTTTAATGCAAAAATTTAAAGATTCGATTGTTATAACAAAAGAAGAAAAAGCACCAAAAGAAATAAAATCTGAAAAATTTACTGATGATAAACTTGAGAAACTATTAGAAGAAAATAAAGCACTTAAAGCAATTTTAGGTGATTTCAAAAATGTTGATCCCGAAGTTCTTCATGATGGAATTCAAAAAGTTTATGATCTAGAAGAGTTGAAGAAATATCAAATAGAATTAATTAAACTTCAAAATTATTTGGAAGCTGAAAATAAAAGAATGATTATTTTATTTGAAGGTAGAGATGCATCTGGAAAAGGTGGTGCAATTCGTAGAATCACAAGATATATGAATAATAAGCATTACCGTATAGTTGCCCTTGGTAAACCTACTGAAACACAAAGAAACCAATGGTTTTTCCAAAGATATATTCAACACTTCCCAACTGGTGGAGAAGCAGTACTATTTGATAGGTCTTGGTATAATCGAGCAATGGTTGAACCAATATTTGGCTTTTGTACAAGAGAAGAACATGAAATTTTTATGGAAGACGTAGTGAATTTTGAACAAGATTTAGTAAGACAAGGAATGGTTTTAATTAAACTTTATTTTTCTGTTTCTAAAGATGAACAAAAAAGAAGATTTGATAGAAGAATCAATGATCCACTTAGACATTGGAAATTTTCTGAAGTTGATATGCAAGCTCAGGATTTATGGAGTGAATTCTCTGAAAAGAAATATGAGATGTTAAGACGTACTTCATCACGTAGTGCTCCTTGGCACGTTGTAAGAAGTAATGATAAACATAAAGCACGTTTAGAGGCTATGAAAATTATTCTTAACTCTGTAGATTATGATGGACGTAACTATGCATTGAATTTCGAAGCAGATGAAGAAGTTAATATCTCTGTTCAAAAAGAGTTAATGCAAATGAGAAAGTCTGCTAATTACTAATATTTAAATTACCAAGGATTTGAAGAAGTATCTTCATTCTTGGTATCAACTCTTTTTAATAATACTTGTTGTTTTTTATTTTCTACTTTCCCTAACCATTTCTTTTCTTCTAAATCTGAAATTTGTTCTAGTTTATTTTTTTGCCTTTGTTGTTCTCTTTTTTCATTTTTCTTTTGCTGCTCTTTTCCCTTATTCTTTTCAGATTGATCATTGCCTTGATTTTTTTTGTCTTTTTTCTTTTCTTCATTTTTCTTTTGTTTATCTTTATCTTTGTTCTTCTGATTTTCTTTCTCTTCTTTTTTCTTATCATTCTTTTTGTCTTGTTTTTTATCTTGTTTTTTATCTTTATTCTGCTCTTTCTTATCTTTATTCTGCTCTTTCTTATCTTGCTTTTTTTCTAACGCTTTTTTTACTGCTTCAAGATTTTCGTTAGTTTGTTTATCATCTTTTATTTTTAAAGCATTTTCATACATTTTTTTAGCATTTTCTAAATCATTTAATTTAACATAAGAGTTTCCCATATTATGTAGTTTCTTATATTCTAAGCTTTGATTTGTAGTTGTGACATTTTTATATGTATTTAGTGCTTCTTTATATTTTTTCTCTTTATACAAAGAGTTACCTAGGTTATAGTTTGCTTCAGATGTATTTGCAACTTTTTTATAATTTTTTGTAGATTCTTTATAATTTTCTTGTTTATAGTAATTGTTTGCTTTTTCAATTGTTTGAAAATCAAAAACTTCTGCATCTAGGTTTGTTGTGATAAAAGATATGAAAAAAACTGCAATTGTATTTACCACTTTTTTAGATTTAAACTTTGGAAGAGAAGAGAAAGCAATTAGTAAAATAAATAGTGCTAAACCTAAAGGATAATAAAATAGTTCAGTATATGTTTTGAATTTTTTTGATTCAAGCTCTTTTTTTGAAGATTTCTTATCGATATCTGACAAAATTTCTTTTATATCAGCATTTGAAATTGAATAATTTATAAATCCACCATTTGTATTTATAGATAGTTTCTTTATTTTTTCATTTAGTGCAACAGTTACAATCAAACCATCTTTATTAGTTAAAAATTCTCCATTTTCTAGTTTTATCGGACTTGCTTTTTTCGTAGCTAGTGCAATTGTATAAATATTGATTTTATTTTCATTTGCAAATTTAATTTCTTTTTCATACTCTACACTATTTCCCCCATCAGTAAGAAGTAAAAGATTTTTATTATCATAATCTTTTAAAAGTTTATTTGTAGTTTCTAAAGTTGAAAATATATTTGAACCATTATCAAAATTTGTTCCTGTATTAAGATTTTCAACTAGAATCTTAAGTGAATTGAAATCTTGTGTAACTGGAGAAAGTATAAAAGAGGATTTTGCAAAGAGTATTACTGCAAGTGCATTCTTTTTTGATAATTGTATAATATCTAATAATTTTTGTTTTGCTAGAGCTAATCTATTTGGGTAAATATCATTTGCTAACATTGATTTAGATACATCAATCGCTATGACAATGGATGATACTTCTTGTTTAAAACTATGCTCTTTTTCTTGCGCTACTGGCCGTGCTAGAGCAATAGTCATTAAAATAATACTAATAAAAAGTAAGATATTTCTTGTTGTTTTTGTCATATATTTATTTGATACTGATAATTTATTTAAAGTCTCTTTTGAAAAGTATTTTTCAAAACTATCTTTGTTCGTAATAATTAAGAACATTAGTAAAAAAATTGGTATTAGCATTAAAAGTAATACGTTATGGTATAAAAATTGCAAAGTGATTTACTCCTTGAATAGTATTTTATAGAGTCCTTAGTAAGTTTTAGCTAAAATCACGTCTAAAATTAATACAATCGGAGTAGATTTAATGGAATTTAATGCAAACAGAGTAGACGAAGCTAATGCAGTTATCACTTCAACACTTTCAAAAGATGTTATTGAAGCAAACTTAGACAAAGTAGCAAAAGAAGCTGCAAAAACTATGGATATCCAAGGTTTCAGAAAAGGTAAAGTACCTGTAGCAGTTGTAAAACAGAGATACGCTGAAAAGTTAAGAGAAGATGCTGAAGGTGAAGCATTAAGAAATGTACTTTCTTCAGGATTAGCTGAATTAAAAATTGCAAATGAAGATATTGTTGGTGAACCTTCAATAACTAAATATGACAAACAAGATAATGGTGATATCGAAATTGAAGTTAGCGTTGCTTGTAAACCAAGTGTTGATTTAGGTGATTATAAAGCTCTTGTTCCTGCAGTTGAAGACAAAACAGTTGAAGCAGATGCAATAGATGCCAAAATTCAAGAAATGGCTAGTTCTTCAGCACCTTTAGTAAAGATTGCTAGAAAAAGAATGGTTAGAGATCAAGATCATGCAGTAATTGATTTTGAAGGTTTTGTTGATGGTGTAGCATTTGATGGTGGAAAAGCTGAGAAGTATCCATTACATGTTGGTACTGGTTCTTTTATCCCTGGATTTGAAGAACAAGTTATTGGTATGAAATATGAAGAACAAAAAGATATCACTGTAACTTTCCCTGCTGAATATCAATCAAAAGAATTAGCTGGTAAAGAAGCTGTATTTAAAGTAACTTTACATGAGATTCAAGAAAAAGGTGAATCTGAAATTAATGATGAATTCATTGCAAAAATGTTACCTGGTGAAGAGGGTGCAACAATTGAAACTTTAAAAGCTAAAATTGAAGAGCAAATGAAAGCTGAAGCAAAAGGTACTTACTATAGAGATGAGTTAAAACCTGCATATTTAGATACATTAGTTGAAACATTAAACTTTGCATTACCAGGTTCAGTTGTTGATCAAGAAGTTAACTTTGCGCTTAACAACAAAGTGAGAGCTATGAGTGAAGATGAAATCAAAGTTTTACAAGAAGATGCAACTAAAGTTGAAGCTATGAGAGACGAATTAAAAGCAGATGCAGAAAAATCTGTAAAAGCTACATTTATTGTTGATGCTTTAGCAAAAGCTGAAGGTATCGAAGTGAATGATCAAGAAGTTACTCAAGTAATTTACTATGAAGCAATGCAAACTGGTCAAAATCCACAAGAAGTATTAAAACAATACCAAGATGCTGGATATTTACCTGCAATTAAAATGTCAATGATTGAAGATAAAGTTATTACAAAATTATTAGACGAAAAATTAGGTCAATAAATAAAATATTAGGATTATAAATTATGAGTTACATCCCATACGTAGTTGAAAAAAGTGGAAGAGGTGAGAGAAGTTATGATATCTATTCACGACTTCTAAAAGATAGAATTATTATGTTAAGTGGTGAAGTAAATGACCAAGTAGCGTCAACTATTGTTGCTCAGTTACTTTTCTTAGAAGCTGAAGATCCAGATAAAGATATCTATTTATATATCAACTCTCCAGGTGGAGTAATTACAAGTGGTATGTCTATTTATGACACTATGAATTATATTAAACCAGATGTTTGTACTATTTGTATAGGTCAAGCAGCATCTATGGGAGCATTTTTATTATCTGCTGGAGTAAAAGGTAAGAGATATTCTCTTCCTAACTCTAGAATTATGATTCATCAGCCATCAGGTGGAGCTCAAGGCCAATCTACTGATATACAGATTCAAGCTAAAGAGATTCAAAGAATGAAAGATGAATTAAATGCAATGATTGCTGAGCAAACTGGACAAGATGTTAAAACTGTTGAAAAAGATACGGATAGAGATAACTTCATGAGTGCAAACGAAGCTTGTGAATATGGTTTAATTGACGAAGTTATAAAGAATCATAAGTAAAGACTAAAATGACTAGAGAAGTAATAACATATCCAAACAAACTACTTAGAGAAAAATCTAAAGACGTGTTGAAGTTCGATACTGAACTTCACACGTTACTAGATGACATGTATGACACTATGATTGCTGAAAATGGTGTTGGCCTTGCTGCTATTCAAGTTGCTATTCCTTTAAATATTTTAATTATAAATCTTCCAGATGAGGAAGATACTCAAGAAAAAGAAAATTTAATAGAAGCAATTAATCCTATAATTACTCATAAAGATGGAACTCAACTTTTTGTTGAAGGTTGTCTTAGTGTACCAGGGTTTAATGAAGAGATAAAAAGAGCTCAACATATTGTAGTTGAATATTTTGATAGAAATGGTCAAAAAAAATCTATGGAAGCTGAAGATTTTCTAGCAGTTGCATGGCAACATGAAATGGAACATTTAGCGGGACACCTTTTTATTGAACATTTATCTATTATAAAAAGAAAAAAATTTGAAAAAGAGTGGAAAAGAAGGTTAAAAGAGAAGAGATAAACTTCTTTTAACTCCTCTTTGAATAAATATTGTTCCGATTGTACAAAATGCTAAAATAGTCAACATTTCTATATGAGGATTATTTGAAAATGCATATAGTCCAAAATTTACTAAAATCACAGATAAAATACCTTTTTGCCAACAATCATATATATATAATTTAATTTCTTCATTATCTTTATTTTTTAAATAATATTTTGTAATTAATATTACTGAAATTGCAAAAATTAAAGTAAATAAGCCAATTATTTGAGAAACAAACTTAAAATTTAATGGCATATATAATAGTACCAAAGATGAGGCAACTCCAGCTATTATAAAATGATAATATTTTAAAGCAAATTTAGCATACTTTTCTAAACTACTTTCTTCATCTTTTTTAAATTCATCTATTTCTTGTTTTATAGTTTGTTTGATTGTTTCAGTTGTGGATATTTTTAGATCATTTTCTATTTCTATATTATTTTCAATCTTATCCACAGTTGTATCTTCTATTTTTTCTTCCATTGTTACTCTTTTAATATTATATTATTTTTTATGATATATGATTTTTAACAGTTTGACAAGAAAAATAAGCTTTCTTTTAATTATTTATTTAAAAC
>CAJXPH010000035.1 GCA_913057765.1 uncultured Campylobacteraceae bacterium | reverse complement strand
CTACACTATCCTCTTCGTCGGCAGCGTCAGATGTGTATAAGAGACAGGTATAAAGTTACCTTTATACTTTTTTCAATTTAAACTAAAATCTAAACGATTCCAGGGTTACCTTTGATACCAACGATATCAGGAGTATCAACTTTCAAGTTAGCAATATGCTTAACATTTTTAAGATAAGTCTCTACAGTTTCCCATACAGGTTCACCTGGTGATTTAGAACCAACTGTAGACCAACCTGCAACTTTATAGTTTTTAGAAGCTTCAAGTTTATGTCCATTTTTAGTAAGAGTAATATCCGTAATTCTCTCACCCATCTTACCAGTTGGATTAATTCTATAAGAAATACCACCTGTTCTAACCATATCTCCACCTTGTTGATAAAATGGATCAGCATTAAATAAGTTATCTGCTACATCTTCTAAAATAGCCTTAATACCTTGACCAGTTATATCTCTAGCATAAGTTTCAGGATAAGTCATAGCTGTTTGTGTCATTAAATCATCAAAAGTAATAGCTTGACCTGGCATTACAGAAGTTCCCCATCTAAATCCTGGAGATAATGAAATATCCGCACCTTTAACGTCAATTAAAGCATCACAAATAATTTGATCCCAAGAACCATTAAAGTTACCACGTCTGAAAAGCGTATTTTCAGTTGTTGCAATTTCTCTAGTTAATTCTTTTAAGAAAGGAGCTCTAACATCTTGAATGTATTTTTTCATTTCTTTATCTTCTGGAATTAAATCAGAGAAGATTGGAAGAAGTGTAAATTTAAAGTCTTTGATTTTTCCATTTTGAATATTTAAATCAAGAACATTTAAAAATTTACCATTTGAACCAGCATTACATACATAAGTAGTACCTGCTTCATTTTTCACAGGATATGCTTCCGGAACACCATCATGAGTATGACCACCCATAATAAAGTCAATTCCAGTTACTATTTCTGCCATTTTCTTATCTGTATCATAACCATTATGAGAAAGAACAATAACAGCATCAGGTTTTTCTTCTTCTCTAACTTCATCTACTAACTCTTGCATACCATCATCATTAATAGAGAAAGTCCAATCAGGGATAAATCTCTGAGGATTCGCAATAGTTGTATAAGGGAAAGCTTGACCAATAATAGCTACTCTAGCATTACCCATTTTTTTAATTGTATATGGTTTAAATGCATGTCCAGTATCTTCATCATATGCTTCAGCAGTACCTTCCATTAATGCATCTTCTTTAACCATAACATTTTGTGCTAAGAATTCTGCATCTAATAATTTAACATTTGCTAAAATTTCTTCAGCCTTATATGTAAATTCCCAGTGACCAACAGCAACATCAACACCAAGTTTATTCATAGCGCCAACCATATCTTTACCTCTAGTGTAAAGAGCTGTTGCAGAACCTTGCCACGTATCCCCACCATCTAACAATAATGTTTTATCAGAACCAAAATTATTCTTCAAATAATCAACTACAGTTTTAATTTGTGAAAAACCACCAACTCGCCCCATAGCTTCTGCATGTTTTTCAAAGTTTACGCAAGAATATGCATACTCTAATCTTTTGTCACCCTTAATACCATAATAGTCTAATAACTTTTCACCTACAATATGTGGAGGCTTACCATAGTTACCATGAAAACCAAGATTAACACTAGGTTCCCTAAAATATACTGGTAAAAGTTGTGCATGAGAATCTGTCATATGAAGAAGTCTTACATTACCGTGAGGTTTTAACTTATAGTAATCCTCAAGATTCTCTGTAGTAGTTATTCTTCCATGAGAGTTAGCAAATACAGGAGCAGCACCAAGTACTGCCATCATATAAACAAATTCTCTTCTACTTAATTTACTCATTTATTAATTCCTTCATTCAATTTAGAGACAATCTAAATTATTTACCTGTTCCTACTACTGTAAATCCAAGTGAAGTCCAAGCTTGCATACCACCTCTGTAGTATTTAATCTTTTCTGCAGGATATCCCATTCTTAATAGTGCGAATTCTGCATTTTTAACCATACCTGGAGTCTGTCCACACCAATAACCATTACAATATAATGCTAATATTTTAGCTTTTGAGAAGTCGAGTGTTCCATCTTCTTTTTGAACAACACCCATATCATCTTCCATTGCTTCAATTGCACCAGCTTTAGTTTCAAATCCTGTAAAAGGTACATTAATAGCACCTGGAATTCTTAATCTATCGTACCAACCTGGTTTTCTAGAATCAATAATTGCAATCATTTCATCAGTTTGAGCTTTTTTCATGTAATCAATGAACTCTAACTCACCTAAAGTTTCTACACCTTTACCTAAACTCATAGGTTGAGGCTTTCCTCTATTAGTTGTTTCATATAAAGCAGAAATTTTATTTCCAGCTGTTTGATTTCTCATGATAGTGAATTTTTCATCATTCAATTCCATATCAATTGACTTAACACCCTTAGCAATCATTACCTCACCAGCTAAACTTCCTGTTGAACACACACCTGCAATAGCAGTAGCTACTAATAATCTTTTAAAAATTGTCATATTATCTCTCTCCCTTAATTTAACGATTTTCTATATCTTAAGTAAAAAAGTCAAGAATTACCTTGACTTTTTTGTATTACTAATTAAGAATTAATACTTATACCCATCCCCAGGTACAGCTAATCTCCAAGTAGTTTTTGCTTCTTGATCTTGAGTTAATGCTGCAATAGCAAATTTACAAGCTCTCTCAGCTGCATAATTAGTTTCTAATTTAGTTTTAGATTGTTTACCCTTAAAAGTTTTAGGATTAACTTCTTTTGCACCAGTTTTTATAGCTTCTTCAACAGAAATAATTAAATCAGAGTTATTAACATTTAGTCTTCTAAACTCTAAGCCTTTTTTCTTTGCTTGATCATTGTACACATTTGCTGTAGCAATAACTTTTGTAATACCATTTGCTTTTACGTCACAATCTTTCTTTCCATCCATAGCATGAAGAGATGTTGTTAATGTTAATGCAACCGTAGCAGCGATTGTTAAGTTAATAATTTTTTTCATTTCATCTCTCCTTATTTTCTAAAGTCTGGACCATCGAATTTCATACCATTTGACATATATGCCATAAAGTATAATAAGTCTTTCATCTCTTTACTAGTATTCTTTGGTGGAACTTGACCTTCATCTTTAATACAACCTGACATTCTTCTTTCTAAAGTACCTAAACCATCTGCAGGATTTTTTGCACCCCATTTAAGTCTATATACTGGGAAATGTGTAGTTTGTCCAAGAAGTTGAGATAATGATTCATTTCTAACTCTTTGTCCAGCACCTTGTACGTGACAACTTGCACAGTTAAGTTTTAAATATCCTCTTTGCGCATAATAATATTTTTTACCATTTTCATATGCAGCTGCGGCATCAGCACTCTCAATTTTTACATTAACAACTTTTTCTTCTTCAGTAGCAGAAGCTGCAAAAAATGATTGTAAGTGGGCTAATTTACCTTTAGTAGTTTTCCATTTGTTTTCACCATTACTAGTTAAACACTCATTAATAGCAAGAGTTGAAGTAATAACTTCTTTTCTTTTTTCATCAAACATTGGATACATTGCTCCAGTTTCAGCTGGATTTGGGAAACAGTTAGCAAAAGATTTACCATTAGCAAATTTTTTGTTATATAACTCTTCTCCTGCTTCAATCCACTCTTCAGTTGGTGGGAATTCTTTAATCTCATCATAAGAAGCTCTCCCATTCTTAGAAAAGGCATAGTTTCCTAAAGCAAAATCTTGATGCTTTAATCCACCCATGATATTATTTTTTAATTCATCATCAGTTGAGTATGGGAAAAAAGTATTTCTATTTTTCTCTGGGTTTTCAAACTTTGCTTCAAAATATTTTATTAAAGCAAGTCTATCTTTTTCAGCTTGTGCATTGAAATCAGATGCATTTAATGCGCAAGCAGTTAATGCAACTAATACAGTTGTCTTAGCAATTTTTAATAACATACATATCTCCTATTTATTAAGTATCTTATTAACTACTCAAAGAGTAGTTAATTATTTAATTTTCCCTGTACTTGTGTTAGTATCACCTTTTAAATCAACCCAAGTAAACTCTAACTTATCTTTTTTCTTTGCTCCTGCAGCTTCTGCATTAAACTTAAATTTAAAGTATGGGTTTTTTGATAAAAACTGAGAAGTAGATACTTCATATACTACATTACCATTAACTTTTGCAACAATATATGTAATCCAATTAGCTTCTTTTTTTGCTCTTTTTGCTTCTTGATGAGATAACATCGCGTGATTAGCAAGTGCTTTAACAGTTACAACGCCTTTTTTTAACTTTGCTTTAATTCTAGTTTTTTTAGCCATTATTAGTTCCTTTTTTTCTTTTTTCTAATATTTTATAATTTTTGTGTTTTTGTCAGAGATTGAATTAAATCAACCACCACATCCACCGATTGTAACTTTAACTTGTTTTGAAGCTTTATATAATTTTCCTGCATCTTCAACAATTGCAATAACATTTCCAGTTTTTTGTAATTTAATTCTAATAGAGTAATCAACGATTCCACCTTTTGGAACATCAAATACTGCAACTAAAGTTTCTGGGTTTACATCTTGTAAAATAGCAACTCGTGAACCAGCTTTAGCAGAAACAGTTACAGGAATAACTGCACCATTTTCAGCAATATCTGGAGCTTTTAATTTAACTTTACCTTTACCGTCAGAAGTAGCATTTGTTCCAAAAATTTCACTAATTGCTGTATCAACTTTATCAGCATCCCATGCTTTTGGTTTTTCTGTTCTGTAATTAACTGCACTTAAAGTTGACGGTACAACTGAAGCTGCTAATACACCTAAACCTAAACCTAAAAAATTTCTTCTTTTCATCATTGTAATTTCCTTTTATATCTTAATTAATAGTTTTTAAATATGCAACAACTGCTTTAATTTCGCCATCACTTAACCAACCACTCTTACCAAATGCAGGCATTTGTGATATAGGGTTAGTAGTATACGGATTATAAACCTTTGCATATAATGCTTCTTCTGGCCAAGCTGACAAATATTGTAATTTTGGTCCCATACTTCCTGGTCCATTTAATGTTTTACCATTAATATCATGACAAGCAATACAGTTACCTAATTTTTTAGTCATAAAGATTTTTTCACCTTTTTTAACTAAATCGTCACCAGCTAATGAACCAGTAACAGCTAAACCACTTATAGCAGCAGCTACAACTAAACTTTTGATTAATTTCATACTTTTACTCCTTATTTACTCTCATTAATAATATAGTCAACTATTTTTTTGAATTCATCATCCGATAGACCCATTGCCGTTCCCTTAGGAGGCATAGCATTTATACCATCAATACCATTTGTGTAAACTTCTTCTAAACCTTTTTCCATAACTTCTGCCCAAGCTTCTCTATCGCCAAGAACAGGAGCTCCAATAGCTTTATTTGCATGACATGCAGAACAGTATGTTGCATAGTTATCTACAACAACTGGATCTACATCGCTTGCAGCGGCTTTTACAGGTTCTTTCCATGATCTTTCGGTTGATAAAGGTTCATTAACATTTGGAATTAAATCAACTTTAATTCTTAATAAAAGATCTTCAACTGGTTGTTTAATACAATCTTTCATACATCTTGTACCCTTACCGTATATTGTAGGATCAGAAAGAAGTTTTTGCATATTTTTTGGACCTTGATGGGGATCTTTAGTATCAACTTCTGGATAGAAACCTCCAACGTTAGGCATTACAATTTTATTAAAATTAGATTTACTTAAAACAAACTCTTCATCCATTTCTTCACCATCCACTTGAATTCCATTAGAAGCAAGTAAGAAAGCTGTAATTGCATAAGTTTCGCTGTTTGTTAATGTTTTAGGTGCTGTAAAAGGCATAGATTCCTGAATATACCAATAAAGTGTACTTGCATATGGCCAATAAGAACCTATAGTTTTTAATGCAACATCTGGATTAGGATTTTTATCTGCTGGATTTAATCTTTGTCTAACTAGTTCTGAAACATCTCCACCAGCCAATGTAGGATAACCTTTTCCACCAGCACCAAACTCACCATGACACATAGAACATTGAGCATCATAAAGTTCTTCACCCCATTCAACTGAACCTTGTGCAATTTTAGGTTTACCATTTTCCATAACAGTTTTACCATGTTTCATATCATACATAGGAAGACCTTCACCATCAGGTCTAGCATCTAAGTTCCAAACTTTTACTTCTAACTTAGTTGCTTTTCTACCATTGTCATATTTTTTAGTATCTTGCATATTTAAATGATAAGGTCCATACTTGCCATCTTTCACTTCATACTTAACTGCTCCATCTACAGACACGCCATTAGCAGAGAATAATGATGTAGCTAATACTACTGATAGTCCTAAACCAAGAAGAGTCTTAAGCTTTTTTGTGTTTTCTAATTTGAACATTATTACACTCTCCTTTTTTATTAATTTCCCAAGTTACGATAGCATTTCTATGATAAACAGATTCAACACCTACAGCTGAAGTCTCTTCATCAATAGTTGGTTGAATATTCCCAAAATCATCTCTAGATCTAGAAGATAATAATAGAGGTTTCCCATCCCATTTCATAACATAAGAGAACCTTGTCCAAGACTTAGGAAGAACTAATCCTTTTAGACTTGCTTCAACCCAGTTGTCACCACCATCAAGTGAAATATCAACACCAGTAATAGTTCCATGACCTGACCATGCAATACCTTCAACTTCTACCATATCACCTTTTTTAAGATGAGTCCAAGGTTTCTCAGGACAAGGAGAAGTAATAACAGAGTTAACTTCATTTACCCAGAAGAATCTTATAGCTTTTCCACCTGGTTGAACCATAGTATATTTAGAAGTTTCTTCTTTAGAATGCCAAGGTTTATCAGAGATTTCTAATCGTCTTAACCATTTAGTATTTAAGTTACCTTCCCAACCTGGAACAATTAATCTTACAGGATAACCTTGCTCAGGTCTTAAAGCTTCACCATTTTGTCCCCAAACAATCATTACGTCATCAAGTGCTTTTTCAACAGGTATAGATCTAGGATTAGAAGCATTATCTGAACCTTCAGCTAGCATCCATACTGCATCTTTCTTTAATCCAATATCTTCTAATACTGTCTTAAGCATAACACCTGTCCACTCAGCAGCACTCATAAGACCTTTTTGGAACTGTAGTGAGTTAAACTGAGGACCTCTCCACTCAGGAGCTCCATTTGCAGGACACTCAATAAAATAAATTCTACTTTCACTTGGATATCTTTTTAAATCATCAAGTGTAAGAACAATGTCTTTTTCAACTTGATCTCCACAAATCATTAGTCTCCACTCATTTGGATCAACGTGAGCCGTTCCTCCATGATTTCTTGTAAAAAATAGACCATTAGGTGTAACAATACCTTCTGATTCATGGATTGGACACATAGAAACAGATGCATAATAATCACCAGATGAAAATATAGGGTGAGTTCTTCTAATATTATTATGTTCATATGGAGATGGTAATCCATAAGGATTTTTATTTATTAGGTCACCTAGTTTTTGTCCCCATGGTGCTTCATTAATAATAGCAGGGTCATTAGCTTTTAACTTAACTGGTGATAGTACATTAGCAGCGGCAATAGCCCCAGCCGAATAAACTGCAGTTTTTCTAAAAAAATCTCTTCTACTTAATTTCTCTTCAGAAACTGTTTCTAAATCTTTTTCAGAACTCTTGCTTACTTTCGTCATTATTCCTCCTTGAAAAATAAGTTACATTAGTTAAAATCTTAGTAAATTTACTCTAACTTATATATCTTATAACATATAATTATCATAAGTAAATCTTAGAATTAATTTACAAAAACTTATACTTAACATAACACCAAATTATATAAGTTTTTATTATATAACAATGGCAATATTATTACCATTTTCTTGATTTAAGTCAATAAATTTTTCATTAAATTCAAAAGTTTAGTCATTTTTGTGTCACATAAACACCAATTGCTATTTGCTTGCTATTCTCACGATAAAAATGGCTCATTATCAATCTTTAAAGTTAATTTTTTTGATGAGTGTGGTAATATTCCAGCTACAATATTTGGAGTTAATTATGAGAAATTTTATAAATTATGATGAGTCTTTAAGAATACTAAATAATATTATTTTTAAAGCAAGAACAAAGGAAAAGCTTTTTTTAACTAATGCAATAGGAAGAGTTTTAGCTAAAGATATAATTGCAGACCACAACAGCCCTGAGTTTCCTACTTCAGGAATGGACGGGTATGCAATAAAGTTTGATGATCAAAAAAATAACAGTATTAAAATTATTGATAAAAATCCTGCGGGAACTGTTGTTGAATCAAAGGTTGTATCTGGAGTTTGTATTAAAACATTTACTGGTTCTTTAATGCCAGAAGGTAGTGATACATTAATACCTATTGAGAATGTTGATGTTAATGATAATTCAATAGTTATAACAAAAGAAGTACCTTTCGGTTTTGCAACAAGAGCTATTGGTGAGAATTATAAACAAAATGAAGTTCTCATAAAAGAAGGTGCTATTATTGGATTTGCAGAGATAGGAGTTCTAGCATCTTTGAATATTACTCAAATTCCGGTTTACTGCATGCCAACTGTTGCAATTGCAAGTACAGGAAGTGAAATACTTGACTTAGGTGAAGTACAAACTAACGATGCACAAATTAGAAGTTCAAATCATTTAACTGTTGAAGCACTTGCAAAAAAAGCTGGTGCAAATACATTACAAATGGGAATTGTAGAAGATGATATTGATTCAATAACCCAACTACTTGAAACAGCATTAGAAAAATCTGATATTGTTGTAACTACAGGCGGAGTGTCAGTTGGTGATTATGATTTTGTGCAAGATGTAATTAAAGAAAAACTTAATGCAGAAGTTTTATTTCATGGTGTAACAATTAAACCAGGAATGCATATGCTTGTAGCCCTTGCAAATGGTAAATTAATTATTGCACTTCCTGGTTTTGCATACTCTTCTACTGTTTGTGCTATTTTATATCTATTACCAATGATTTATAAATATGAAGGGGCAAATAAGCAATTACCTATTGTAAAGGCTAGAATTAATCAAGACTTTCCTTTAAAAATGAAAAAAACTATTTTTACTGCATGTAATGTAAAATATGAAGATAATGAATATAAAATTGACTTTGATGGTAAAAAACAAGGTACTAGTGCGATACTTACTAATATGCTAGGAAGCCCTGCTCTCTTAATCCAAAAAGACAATAGTGAAAATATTAAATCTGGTGATTTAGTAGATATTTTACTTTTAAATGAATTGAAATAATACATGAGCACACAAAGAGTTTATATCTTACTTGCACTTTGTGTGCTTTTTTGGTCTGCTAATTTTATTATAGGAAGATATATTGGAAGTGATGTTGAGCCTTTGGAATTGGCATTCTTTAGATGGATTTTTGTTGTAATTCTTTTAATCCCTTCATTTTTTATAATTGACATTAAAAAAGTGATTTCTATATTTAAAAAGAACTTCATATTACTATCATTTTTGTCTCTTTTAGGAATTACTTTATTTAATACATTATTATATATTGCCCTACAAACGACAACTGCAACAAATGCACTTTTAATTAATTCAATCGTTCCAATTCTTATTTTAGTACTCTCATTTTTTATTTTAAAAACAAGAATTAGTAAAATGCAAACTTTTGGTATCTTACTTTCTACCTTTGGAGTTGTTTTCCTAGTATTAAAAGGAAATATATTAAATATTTTTACTATTGAATTCACCACTGGAGATATGTGGGTATTATCTAGTTCTCTTGCTTGGGCGACATACTCTGTAGTTGTAAAATTTAAACCAAAAGAGTTAACACATCTTGAACTATTTGTAACAGTAGTTTATGTTGGAACATTTTTATTTTTAATTCCTTGGTATTTGTATCAAGGGTATACTCTTGAACGTGAAGTAAATATATTAAAAAACAACTGGCATTTCTTTGTTTATGTTTCAGTATTTCCATCTTTATTGTCTTATTATTTCTGGCATAATGGAATTCATAGAATTGGTGCAGAAAAAACAGGTCAATTCACTCACTTAATGCCAATATTTGGTTCAATTCAAGCTTTCCTATTTCTAGGCGAAACATTGAAGTATTATCATATTATTGGTGCTATATTTATTGCTATTGGTATCTATCTATCACTTTTTATTAAAAAGAAAATACTTGAGTAAAAATCTCTTTTATATATTAATGATATTATCAATGATATTTTGGGGAGCATCATGGATAAATATAAAAGTACTTTCAAACTATATAAATCAATATGAAGTTATATTTTTAAGAATGGGAATCTCTGTATTAACGATGATACCTATTTTGATATATTTAAAACTAGATTTTAAAATAAATATAAAAACAACAATATTGATTTTATTTGCCTCTTTTATTTTAATTCTTTACTCTATATTCTTTTATCTTGGAGTAAAAAATGGTACAGCAGGTCTAGGTGGTGCATTAGTAACAACATTAATTCCAATAAATACTTTTGTACTCATAGCTCTTTTAAGTAAAAGAGTAATATCATTAAAGCATTCTTTTGCCTTAATTCTTGGTGCTTTTGGCGTATTAACTATGTTAAATATCTGGGAATTTAATATAAACGATATCTTTTCTATACAAAATATTTATTTTCTTTTAGCATCAGCTCTTTGGCCAATACTTACAATTATAAGTTCAAAGGCGATTAAGATAAATCCATTAATATTTACATTTTACGTATATCTTATCTCTTCAATTATTGTCTATTTATTTTTCGTTGATTTTACAGTATTTGAAAAGAGCTATAATTCTAACTATATTTTTTGGATTAATATATTAGCATTAAGTGTTTTAGCAACAACAATAGCAACATCAGTTTATTTTGTAGGAGTAGAAAAACTGGGAACAAAGGAAGTTACTTCTTTCATATTCTTAGTACCTAGTTCTGCTTTAATATTAAGTGCTATTTTTCTAAATGAAAAAATTTCTTTCAATACAGTATTTGGTACTTTATGTACAATTGTGGCAATATATATTTTAAATGATTTAAAAATAAAAATTTTAAAAAGGTATTAATTCTAGAGGGTGTCTTTTATTGAAAGGACTGCTTTATTACGACCTGAATCTTTTGCTTCATATAAAGCGTCATCTGCAAGTTTATAAATATCATTTTCTGAAAGATTACTTTCTGGTAAAACAATCTTTGTTCCTATCGATATAGTAATAAAATTTGACACTCTATTTTTTTTATGCTCTATTTCTAAATTCTCAATACTTTCTTTTAATTTATTAGCTAATATTTTTGTACCTTCTATTCCTATTTTTGAAGTGATTATTCCAAATTCCTCACCTCCAAGTCTGAAAACAAAATCATGAGCTCTATTTAAAGTATCTTTTAATGAACTAGCGACTACCTGCAATGCTTTATCTCCCGCATCATGCCCATAAGTATCATTGTATTGTTTAAAATAATCTATATCTAAAATCATTAGTACAAAATTTTTCTTATCTCTTTTAGCTCTTTTTAACTCTAAATTAAAAATATCATTAAAATGTCTTCTATTGTATATTTTTGTCAAGAAATCAGTAATTAACAACTCCGAAATTTCTTTTTTATCCGTAATATCATTATAAATTGAAGTGTAGCCAATAGTATTTCCATCTTCATCTAAATTAGGAGTAATAGAATTTTCAACCCAATAAGTTGTTCCATCTTTTTTTACATTTTTATGCTCACCTTTCCAAAGTCTACCTTTTGAAATAGTCGTCCATAATTCCTTAAAAACCTGATCTTCCGTGTCAGGGTGTCTAAAAATATTATGTCTTTTTCCAATTAACTCATCTCTTATATATCCAGTAAGTTTACAATAAGCATCGCTTATATTAACGATTTTTCCAGATAAGTCTGAGATTGAGATATAGACATTATTATTTACTATCTCCATATATTGGTCTAATCTTTTTTTTGTATTTATACTTTGTGTAATGTCATGTGCTTCACAAAGGATATTAGAAACATCACCATCTTTATCAAAAACAGGAGAGAAACAAAAATCTACTTCAATTTTATTTCCATATTTATTGTAATAGTACTTGTTATTCTTTAAACAAGATCCGTGGGTTATCATATTTATTTCATCTCTTAATATATCTCTTTCTTTTTCTCCATAATGATTCCACCAAGGAAGTTCCCAAAAATACTTTCCAATAACAGTTTGCTCTTTGCAATCCCCAATTTCTAGAGACCGTTGATTAGCTTTTATAAGTTTTCCTTTATTATCTAATAAAAGAATAAAATTAAAAGAGTTATTAAATATTGAATCTAAAATTGTATTTGCAGTATTTAATTTATTGTTTAATAATTTTTGTTTTGAAATATCAGTTATATATCCATAATAAAACTCTGGTTTTCCATTTTTATCACGAATTATTTTTGTAGTATGACTAATCCAAGTTGATGTACTTCCTTTTACAATACGATAAGGCTCATATGTAAATTGATCATCTTTAATCTTAGAGATTTTAGATGCTTCTTCATTGAACTTTTTTAAATCAACTTTATGTATAAAATCAGCATGGTGATATTTTTTATTAAGAAAATCTTCTGAGGTTTTTCCATAAATTTTAATTACATTATCAGTTACATATTCAAGTTCCCACAAACCATCATCTTTTTTCAAAATAAAGAAAACTGTAGGACTTTCATTTAAATAATGTAATAATTTGCTCATTAAAGTGTACTCTTTTCTTATTTAGTCAAGTTAATTATATATAAATAACCTAAAAACTATTACAGGCTTCGAGATTAGCTTCTGTAAAACCTTTTTTAAACCATTGCATCCTTTGTTTTGAAGAACCATGAGTAAAAGCATCTGGAACAACATATCCTTGAGCTTTCTTTTGTAAAGTATCGTCTCCAATAGCACTTGCAGCATTTAAAGCCTCATCAATATCACCCTCTTCTAAAGAATTGAAATTCTTCTTACTATAATGAGCCCAAAGACCAGAGTAACAATCTGCTTGTAGTTCAACTTTAACTTGAAGTGCATTAGATTTTGTTTCACTTCTAAAATTTTGTTTGGCTTTCTGTACCTTATCTAAGGTACCAATCACATTTTGCACATGATGACCTACCTCATGTGCAATTACATATGCTTGGGCAAAGTCACCAGGAGCATCGTGTCTACGTGCAAGTTCATCAAAAAAAGACAAATCTAAATATATTTTTTTATCTGCTGGACAATAAAAAGGTCCTATTTGAGCTGATGCAAAACCACAACCACTTTTTGTACTACCTCTAAAAAGTACAAGTTTGGGAGCTGGATAAGTTGAACCATGTTTTTTAAATACTTCACTCCAAATATCTTCTGTTTGGGCTAGAACTGCAGATACAAATCGTGCACTCTTGTCATCGCTTTGTTTATTTACGACTGTTGATTGATTTGAAGAGGAAGAAGTTGAGGAATCAAGTAAAGCTAAAGGATTAAAACCAAAAAAGTAAGCAACAACACCAACGACAAGAACTATTCGTCCAATTTTTGTACCTAATAACATTTTAGCAATTGGTAATAATGCCATCATATTTCCACTACGACCTCTACTACCATAATTAGAAGAACTTCTTCTATCTTCTATATTTGAGCTTTCTCTATTGTCTTCCCATTTCATTTAAAATCTCCTATAATAACTTCTCTGAACGAACACCTTCTAAGAATCCTTCATATGTTCGTATTTCATAATCTTTATTTTTCTTTTTGTATTTTTGTATTATTGATCTGGCAACTCTTTTTGCATCAGTTTTTATTATTTCACAATCATTATTTAAAGGTTTTATTTTTATTAATTCTTCTTCTATTTCATTTGCCGCTTGAACTGCAAAATCACTATGTTTTTTAAGATAATCTTTAAGAATTATATAATATCTATTAAAAACACTTCTTGTTCCTTTGGGAGACTTATAATTTTTTGCAAGTTTAGGGATATGATAAACTATATCAACTTTTGTTTTCACTTCAGCAATAGAACAAACACCCATCCTTCTTTGCCTTTTATAGTAATATCTTATTTTCCAATTTACTGTACCGTGTCTTACGCTTCCAAAAGAAGATATAGGAGAAGTTTTATCCATACTATCTTCTAATTTGTGTTTATTTGTAGGATAAATATCATAATATTTATAGTTCGTAACTACAAGTGGTTTTGCAAATAAAACTAAGTTAAATAAAAAAAATAAAAAAAATAGCTTCATTTAGCTCCTACTTGAATCAGTAGTTGAACAACAACTACTTTCTGAAGAACAAGAACTTTTCTTTTTACTAAAATAAGGTTTTAATAGATAGTAAAACATTAATAAAAGCATCAAAATAGAAGCAGTTCGGTTTAAAATTGATAGTTCATCCATATCATGAGATAAATTTAAAATCTCTAATTTATCAAAGATAGAATCAAATAAAAATCCAAAAACTAAAGATAGTATAGCAATAGTAGATACATAAACAATTAAGGATGTACGTCCAAGCATTTTGTATACAATACTCATAGTAACAGCACTTGTTGCAGGCCCAGCTGTTAAAAATATAAATGCTCCCCCTGCACTCATTCCTTGTAACATAAAAGCAGCTGCAATAGGCAAAGATGCAGTGGCACAAGTATACAAAGGAATTGCAAATATAAGTATTACAAAATATGTTAAAATTTGATTTTCAAATAATAAAGAAGAATACTCTTTTGGTACAAAAGTAGTAAATATAGCTCCTAGTAAAAGTCCAACAAACAATGCTTTTACCATGTCTTCAAATAGTGTAACATATGCATATGAAAATACTTTCTTAACAGAAAAACTCTTTTTTGTACTCTCTGCGTTACATCCACAAGAAGAATCACTAGAAATTTCATCTTGTTTAGGAGTGAAAGTTTTTAAAGAAATTGAAGAAACACCGCTAGTTGAAAACATAGGTTTTAAATTTGTATTTTCTTTTTTTATATTTTCTTTTTCCACAAAATTTTGAATAAGACCAACAACAATTGCTATTATAATTGAACTTATAACTCGAAAAAGTGTAAAAACAATTCCAAAAAAAGAAAATGTAGCTAATATAGAATCAACACCGGTAATTGGAGTTGAAATTAAAAAACTTTGAACAGCTCCTTTACTTGCACCCTCTTTTCTCAAGCCTTGTGCAATTGGAATAACAGAACAAGAACAAACAGGAAGAGGAATACCAAAAATTGTTGCTTTTATAACTGAACCAGTTGAATCATTCCCAAGATTTTTTGATACAAAATCATCAGGAACAAGTTGCTTTAAAACACCTGCAAATAAAAGTCCAACCATAATATAAATAGACATTGCATCAATTAGTAAAAAATAGTTATCAAAAAAACTTGTAATATAATTCATCTATTCTCCTAATAATCTTTGTGAATCGATTTTCTTCTTAGCTTTAACTCCAAGTTCAATAAACTCTTCACTACGTCTAAGAAGATTTCCTTTACCTAATGTCAATTTATTCATAGCATCATCGTAAGCTTTTTGTGTTCTATTAATATTTAAACCAATAGCTTCAATATCAGTAACAAAACTAGCAAACTTATCATAAAGATCTGCAGCTTTCTTCGATATAACCAAAGCATTTTCATTTTGGTGTTCATATCTCCAAATATTTTCTACAGTTCTAAGGGTTGCAAATAAAGTTGAAGGAGAAACTAACATGATATTATTTTCAAATGCAGTTTTAAATAAGTTGTTATCTTCAGATGCAGCTAACATAAAAGCCCCTTCAATAGGAATAAACATCAATACAAAATCTAAAGTATTAACTCCATCAATACTTTCATAACTTTTTACACTTAAACCTTTAATATGAGCATATATTGATTTTATAAGCTCTTTAGTGGCTAACTCTCTTTCTAACTCCTCTTGAGCTTCTGTATACTTTAAATAAGCAGTAAGTGATACTTTTGAATCAATTACAATATCTTTCTTCTGTGGAAGATGAACAATTACATCTGGTCTTAGTCTTTTCCCATCACTATCAGTATATGAACCTTGAGTTGAATATTCTATTCCTTCTTTAAGACCTGTTTGTTCTAAAATCTTAGATAAAATAAGTTCTCCCCAATCACCTTGAGTTTTATTTTCGCCTTTTAAAGCCTGTCTCTTATACACATCTGACGCTGCCGACGAAGAGGATAG
>CAJXPH010000034.1 GCA_913057765.1 uncultured Campylobacteraceae bacterium | reverse complement strand
TCTACACTATCCTCTTCGTCGGCAGCGTCAGATGTGTATAAGAGACAGCATGTAAGATATCTAAAGGATAATCATTTTTTTGTTTAATTATTTTGCTAATAGCTCTTATACTTCCACCAATACCAACAATAGTAGATGGAACATCTAAACCACAATCAGTAACTTGTTTCAATTTTTCTAAGATATAATTTCTTGCACCTTCAATATCACCTTTACTAAAGAAAAGCTCATTTAAACGTACAGTACCAACATCTAAAGATACACATTTTTCAATTTTTTTATTATTGATAAATGCAAACTCTGTTGAACCACCACCAATATCAACTGTAATAAACCTATCACAATCAATTAAGTTTTGAGCAGCTATGCCACCATAGTAAGCCTCTTTAGTGCCATCAATTACTTTTATATTTAGACCTAGTTCTTTACTTACTCGAGATAAAAAAGATTTTGCATTAGGGGCATCTCTTAAAGCAGAGGTTGCAACACAAATTATTTTTCTAGATTTTAAAGCTTTTGAGATATTTAAAAAAGATTGCAAAGAATTAAATGCTCTTTGCATAGGAGCTTCTTGAAGGTTACCGTTATTTTCATAACAACCTTCAGAAATTTTTACGCGACTTTTTGTTTCATTTATAAGATTAAAAGCAAAACGACTACTTTTCTCTAAAACAACCATACGCATTGAGTTTGACCCAATGTCAATAATAGTTGTTACCTTAGCCATATTTAAACTTCTTCTTCTTGTAACTGCTTAAACTTAAAGTTTAACTCTTCCATTGTTTCTTGGTTATCTGGATCTACTATAATACAATCAACAGGACATACTTCAACACAAGCTGGTTCTTCATAATGACCAACACATTCTGTACATCTATCCGCATCAATTATATATATTGGATCACCCTCTTCAATTGCCTCATTCGGACACTCTTCTCTACAAGCATCACATGCTATACATTCATCTGTAATTATTAAAGACATTTACAATTTCCTAACTAAAATATTATGTTGGAGTTATAACCTATTCTTCTTTAATTATTTCTTTAATAAGGGTCAAATAGTATTGTTTTTTAGCCATAATTAAGAATTCAGCCTCGATATGTATAAAAAGGTCACTACAAATGTATAATGCAGCAGCAATATCAAACTCTCTAATACTACCTACAAAAAGTACAAAATTATAGTTTTTTGCATTACATAAAGAAAGAGCAACTGCTCCTGGACTTCTAAATTTAAGTTTTTTTTCGTTTAATTTTCTTGCAATATTTGGATAAGAGTATGCTCTTTCGAAAACTCCTATTTGTGGATTTTTAATTTCAAAAGAATTTATAGTTTTATTATTTAAGATATCTATTTGTTTTAAATCACCATTTACTTTATATATCATAATGTGATTTACTAAATTTACAACAAATCCAGCTTTAATTTCACTATCTACTTTTAGGGCAACTGATGTTCCATAATAAGGTAATCCTGAAAGGAAATTATGGCTTCCATCTAAAGGATCAATAATAATCTGAATATTTGAGTTTGAAGTTAATAGTCCAGCTTCTTCCGAAAAAATATCTCCAAAAGAGTCTAAATATTTAATAAATATATTTTCTGCTATTAAGTCTATGTTTAAAGTGTTGTCTCCTCCATATCCTATGGTAGAAGACTCTTCTAGGTCAGATGAGTCCATATGAGTATTAATATACTCATATAGCTCTTTATTTGCTTTTATAACTGCATTAGTAAATGAGTTATAGTCAAACATTTTATGAAAGTACTTTTGTAATCTCTTTAGCTGCTTCTCTACCATCATAGGCAGCAGTAACTGCTAAGTGAGCACCTCTTTCACAATCACCACCTGCATAGAATTTAGGATTAGATGCTTGAAAAGAATCATTCACTACAATTCCACCCCAAGAGTTTGTTTCAACTTTAGCATCTTTTAAGAATTGAGGAACTTCTGGAGAGAATCCTAATGCAAAAATAATTACATCAGCATCTTCTATATATTCACTTCCTTCAATAATACTAACTCTTTGACGTCCAGATTCATCTGCTTCAGAAAGTCCTGTTTTAAGTAGTTCAATACCTGTTGCTTCATTGTTAATTGTAATAATCTTATTAGGGCTTACATTAAATACAAATTCAACACCCTCTTCTTTAGAATTTACAACTTCTTTTTTAGATCCTGGCATATTAGCTTCATCTCTTCTATAAAGACATTTAACTGTTTTTGCACCTTCTCTAACTGAAGATCTTACACAATCCATAGCAGTATCTCCTCCGCCAATAACAACAACTTTTTTATCTTTCACATCAATAAAGTCTGTATCATTATTTCCAAGGTTTCTTTTTTGAATTCCTGTTAAAAATTCCATTGCAAGATAAGAATTAGAAGCATCTTCACCATCAATTTTTGCAAATCTACCTTGTTTCGCTCCAATTCCAACAAAAACTGCATCAAATTCATTTTCAATATCACTAATTGATTTATCTTTTCCAATTTCACAATTTAAATGTAATTTCATTCCAGCTTCTAAAAGCCAATTAATTCTTCTATCAACAGTAGTTTTATCAAGTTTAAAACCTGGGATACCATACATTAGTAATCCCCCTGCTCTATCTTCTCTTTCAAACATTTCTACTGCAATTCCACGTCTTAAAAGGAATGTAGCAGCCGAGATTCCAGCAGGTCCAGAACCAATAACAGCTACTTTTTTATCACCTTTAATTGGAGCAAATTTAGGCTTCATACCATTTTCAAATGCTCTTTCATTAAGGTGAGTTTCAACTGCACCAATAGATACAGCTCCATGTCCAGTATTTAAAGAACAAGCACCCTCACATAATACATCTTGAGGACAAATTCTTCCTAAAATTTCAGGAAAAGGAGAAGTTTCATTTGATAAAGCAAATGCTAAATCCATATTTTTTTCAGCTGTTTGTTTTAACCACGCTGGAATAAAGTTATGTAAAGGACATCCTGTATGACAGTATGGATCACCACACTGCATACATCTATCAGATTGTTCTCTAGCTCTATGTTTTGTGAATACTTGATAAACTTCATTATAATCTTTTAATCTCTGTAAAACATCTCTTTTTTCAGGATTTATTCTTTCAAATTTAGTAAAATTTAACATCTCTTAATCTCCCTCATCTGGATTCAATGGTAACACTGTCATATTTTTTGGTTTTACCATCCAGAAGTTTCTAATCTCTGCTCTAAAATCTTCTAAAATTTCTTCAGCTCTTTGTGATTCAGTTTCATTTAGATAATCCATTAATAATCTTTTTAAGAATAATCTTTCTCTCTCAGTATCATCAGTATCAATTCTAACTGCTTCAATTAACTCTTGATTCATTTTATCTACAAATGATTTTTCAGGATCATAAACAAATGATAATCCACCAGTCATACCAGCACCAAAGTTAACTCCAGTATTTCCTAAGATTACAACTATACCACCAGTCATATATTCACAAGCATTATCACCTGTTCCTTCAACCACTGATGTACAACCTGAATTTCTAACACCAAATCTTTCACCTACTGCTGCTCTAATGTATAATTTACCACCAGTTGCACCATAAAGACAAGTGTTTCCACCACCGGCAAATTCTGGACCTTGATGTCTAGTATTTACAATGATTTTACCACCATTCATACCTTTACCAACGTAGTCATTTGCTGCACCTTCAAGGTAAATATTCATACCTTTACTTAAAAATGCTCCTAATGATTGACCTGCAATACCTTTTAAGAAAATATTAATTGAACCATCAGGTAAACCTTTATCTCCATAATACTTAGCAATTTCACCAGAAATTAAAGTACCAAAACTTCTATTCAAGTTAGAAATGTTTTCTTTAACTCTAATTGGTGTTGAAGGTTTTTCAATTGTTCTATGTACTTTTTTAAGTAATTCTTTTTCAAATTTATTATCATCAAATGGCTTATTTGAATCTTTTTGACATGTATCTATACCGTCAATTCTTCTTAACACATTTTGGAAGTCAAATTTTTGTGCAAATTCATCATCAATTACTTTTAATAAATCACTTCTACCTACAATCTCTTCAATTGAGTTGTATCCAATAGTTGCAAGAATACTTCTTACATCTTCAGCAACAAATGTAAAGTATGAAACTAATCTCTCAACTGTACCAGTAAAATGTTCTCTTAAATCTTCATCTTGAGTAGCAACACCAACAGAACATTTATTTGTGTGACAGATTCTTAAAATCTTACATCCAAGTAATGTTAATGCAGCTGTACCAAATGCGTATGATTCAGCACCAAGCATAGCTGCTTTAACAACATCCATACCAGTTTTTAAACCTCCATCTGTTTGAACATGAACAAACTCTCTTAAGTGATTGGCTTTAAGAGCATTATGAGCTTCTGAAAGGCCAAGTTCCCAAGGATTACCTGTATGCTTAATAGATGTTAAAGGAGCAGCTCCTGTACCACCATCAGCACCAGAAATTACAATTCTATCTGCATATGCTTTTGCAACACCCGCAGCAATTGTACCAACACCAATTGTTGATACAAGTTTTACAGTAATTTTAGCTTCAGGATTAATTTGCTTTAAATCAAAAATCAATTGTGCTAAATCTTCAATAGAATAAATATCATGATGAGGAGGAGGAGAAATAAGAGTAACACCTGCAATAGTATGTCTTAATGTTGCAATATATTGTGATACCTTATGCCCTGGTAATTGTCCACCTTCTCCTGGTTTTGCACCTTGTGCAACTTTAATTTGAATCTCTTCTGCACTTCTTAAATATCCTGGAGTTACACCAAATCTACCAGAAGCAACTTGTTTGATTTTAGAATTTTTTAAAGTATTAAATCTAGCTGGATCTTCTCCACCTTCACCTGAATTTGAAACACCACCAAGAGTATTCATAGCGATGGCCATTGCTTCATGAGCTTCAGGAGAAATAGAACCACATGACATAGCAGCAGTTGCAAATCTTTTAAAGATTTCATCTTTTGATTCAACTTCTGTTACATCAATAGCTTTTTTATCTGAATTAAATTCAAAGAAATCTCTAATAAATTTTTTGTCTCTATTATCTACAAGTTCTTTTAATTTATTAAAGTCAGTGATATCTTCTTTATTTTGTGCTTGTTTATTATGCATAGCACTAGTAGTATCCGGACCATAATCATGATACTCTCCACCATGGATATACTTATAGAAACCACCTAAATCTAATGGGAACATATGTTTATCATCAAAGAATGCATTAAAATGTTGTTTTTCAACTCTTTCTTCAATGTCGTCATATCCAAGCCCTGCTAAATCAGAATGAGAATCTGTAAAACAATCTTCTATAATTTCATCATCTAAACCAATAACATCAAATAATCTTGAATTTCTGTAAGATGCAATAGTACAAATACCCATTTTAGACATGATTTTAAGAAGACCTGCATTTACTGCTTTTTGAGTATTTTTAAGATATCTTTGCATCTCATATTTAGATACATTTTTTCTTTCAAATAAAGCAACGGTAGTAGCATACATCATGTATGGATACATAGCTGTAACACCATACCCAATCATAACTGCCGCCATATGAGGATCATAAATTTCTCCTGATACTGCAACAATTGAAACGTATCTTCTAATACCTTCTTTTAATAATCTTTCATTAATAAATCCTACAGCCATAGCCATTGGAATTAATTTAGCATTTTCATTAACATCTCTATCATCTAAAATTACAACAGATACTTTGTCTTCTTTTACTGATTTAATAACATCAGAAGCTAATTGATTTAATGCATCTTTTAAATTTGATTTAAATGTAGTTGAGAATACTTTATTTTTATAATATGCATCATATCTAGGAGATGTTGGATTACCAAAAGAGTTAAGTACATCAAATTTTTCTTTCATTAAAATTGGAGATGCAACTTTTAATCTTTTTGCATATTCTGGTTTTTCATCTAAAATATTATGAATATGACCAAAACCAGTTTCTAAAGACATTACAATTTTTTCTCTATATGGATCAATAGGTGGATTTGTTACTTGTGCAAACTTTTGTCTAAAGAAATCCGTAAAGTTTCTATTCACAGTTGAAAAACAAGATAAAGGTGTATCATCACCCATAGAACCAACAGGTTCTTTACCTTCTTTAGCCATTGGTTCAATAATTTGATCAATTGCTTCGTAAGTAATATTAAAATACTTTTGTCTTTTTTCTAAGTCTTCCATCTTATAATCATCAGTATCTAAAAATGATTCGTCAATATATTCTTGTAAATAGTCCATATCTGCATTTAACCATTTACCATAGTTTTGTGAAGATTTTAGATAATTATTAATATCTTCTTCTTTTAAAACTTTTCCATGTTTAAGATCTAATCCAATCATTTCTCCTGATTGAAGTCTTCCTCTTTCTAAAATATTATCTTCATCTAAAGTAACAGTACCATACTCAGAAGTAATATACATCTTATGGTCTTTAGTAATTACATATTTAGAAGGTCTTAATCCATTTCTATCAATTAAACAACCAATATGTCTCCCATCTGTTAACGAAACTGCAGCAGGGCCATCCCAAGCTTCCATTGCAGTTGATGCGTACTCATAAAATGCTCTTAAATCAGCATCCATATGTGGTGCATTTTGCCAAGGTGCAGGAACTAAACATCTTGCAGCCTTAAAGAAATCAACACCATTTGCAAGTAAAAATTCAAACATATTGTCTAATGAAGCAGAATCTGAAGATCCTGTTTGTAAAATTGGTAAAATTCTTTTAATCTCTTCATCTGTAAAAACTTCTGACTTAATATCTTCTGATTTAATTTGAACATTAACTCTATTACCTTCAACAGAGTTAATCTCACCATTATGAGCAATAGCTCTAAACGGTTGAGCAAGTCTCCACTGAGGAAGAGTATTCGTAGAAAATCTTTGGTGAAACAATGAGAATGAAATTCTAAAATCATCATCTCGTAAATCAACATAAAAGTGTTTAATATGCGTAGGCATAATTAGCCCTTTATACGCAATTACTTTTGATGAAAATGTTGGAATATAAAAATCTTTTTTATCTAATAATTTGTGCTCACACTCTTTTCTAGTTAAATATAACATTGCATCAAATCTTTTAGATGACATTAATGCATTAGCACTAACAAAAACTTGAATAATGTGAGGTAGAGTATCTAAAGCTTGTTGTCCTAAGGCATCTTTATCAATAGGTACTTCTCTAGTTAATAACACTTTTAAGTCATTTTCTTCACAATGTCCAATAAAAGTATCAATATCATTTAAATCTTTTGTAAAGATCATAGCTACACCGTAAACTTCAGGTAAATCAACACCTTTTTCACTAGCTACTTTTCTCATAAATCTATTTGGCATAGATAATAGTAAACCTGAACCATCCCCAGTTTTACCATCAGCTGCCACTGCACCCCTGTGCATCATTCGCTCAAGCGAAGTTATAGCATCTTCTAAATTTTTATGACTTGGTCTATTTTTTAAATCTGCAACTAAACCAAAACCACAGTTATCTTTAAAAGAAGTAAGTAAATCTAAATTACATCCCATCTTTTTCCTTTGTATATTATTATCTTTATATTCCTCATAAAGTGGGATAATTTATCTAAAAATTGTTTAAAAAGCGGTTAAACTAGTAGCTCCTATTAAGACTGATTTAATATAGATATATTTTATATAGATTTATACAAAAAAATAGCAATTTATATAAATGCTATTTTAATGCTATTCTTCTCCTGTTTTTTTTTAAAATTTACATATTTGTACATAACTCTTACACAACTTTTAATTATACTTTTTCTATAAACAAATTTAAGGAGTGAATATGAAAAAATTAGTAATGGGGGCAGTTGCGGCAGCAGTACTTGCTACATCAGGGTTAGCAGCGGACTATACATTAAAGTTTTCTCACGTTGTAAGTGATAATACACCAAAGGGAAAAGCAGCAAGATTCTTTGAAAAAAGATTAGAAGAATTATCTGGTGGAAAAATTGATGTACAGGTTTACCCATCATCTCAATTATATAAAGACAACGCAGTATTAAAAGCAATTAGATTAGATTCTGTTCAAATGGCAGCACCATCATTTTCTAAATTTGGTAAAATTGTACCAAACTTAGCACTATTTGATTTACCATTTCTATTTAATGACATGGGACATTTACATAGAGTTCAAGATGGTGAAGTTGGAGAAAAACTTAAAGCAATGGTTACAAAAAAAGGTATCGTAGCATTAAGCTTCTGGGATAATCACTTTAAACAATTATCATCTTCAAAAAAAGCTTTAATCACTCCAGATGATGCAAAAGGTCAAAAGTTTAGAATCATGTCTTCAAAAGTTCTTGAAGCACAATTCCATTCAGTTGGTGCAAATCCACAAATGATGCCTTTCTCTGAAGTTTATTCAGGATTACAACAAGGTGTAATTGATGGTCAAGAAAATACTAACTCTAACATCTTTACTAAAAAATTCCACGAAGTTCAAAAATACTTAACTATTACTAACCATGGTTACTTAGGTTATTTAGTTGTTATGTCTAAAAAATTCTGGAATAAATTACCTGCTGATTTACAAGCAAATGTAACTCAAGCTATGAAAGAAGCTACAATCAAAGAAAGAGAATATGCTGAAGACTTAAATACTAAACAATTTAATGAAATCAAAGCATATGCAGAAAAAACTGGTAACTTAGAAATTATCAATTTAACTGCTGAACAAAAAGCTGCTTGGAAAACTGCAGTAAGTAAAATCTATCCTGAATTCTACAGTGATAGAAAAATTGGAAAAGATTTAATTGAAGGTGCATTAAACACTAAATAGTTTTTCATTAAACCATCGGTTTTTCCGATGGTTTAACCTCACATATATATTTTCTTAAAAGCATCTAAAAACTCAAAAAAAAACTCAATTATCTTTACAAAAAAACCATAAAGTAACACTCAAAAAATGAATTTATAAATTTCTCCTAAAGTACATAATACGTACATAACTTTAGATTATAATTTTCCTAAAGTAGAAAAAAGGAGAATAAATGACAACTACAATGAAAAGTTTAATATCAAGTATTGCAGCAGCTTCAATACTAATATTTACAGGTTGTGGGGAAAATAAAAAAGAAGAGAAAACTATTGTTGAAAAACAAGCTGATGCTACAGGTCAGTTTGTATTAAAATTTTCTCATGTAGTTAGCTCAAATACACCAAAAGGAAAAGCAGCAGATTTCTTTGAACAAAGACTTGAAGAATTGAGTAAAGGTAGAATTGATGTACAAATCTATCCATCATCTCAATTATACAAAGACAATGCTGTACTAAAAGCAATAAAACTTGATTCTGTTCAAATGGCAGCACCGTCATTTTCTAAATTTGGTAAAATTGTACCACAACTAGCGTTATTTGATTTACCATTTCTTTTTAAAGATATGGATCATTTACATAGAGTTCAAGATGGTGCTGTAGGTGAAAAGTTAAAGGGTATGGTTACAGCAAAGGGATATGTAGCTTTAAACTTTTGGGATAATCATTTTAAACAATTATCATCATCAAAAAAACCTCTAATTAAACCAGAAGATGCAGTTGGTCAAAAGTTTAGAATTATGTCTTCAAAAGTTCTTGAAGCACAATTCCATGCAGTTGGAGCAAATCCACAAATGATGCCTTTTTCTGAAGTTTATTCAGGGTTACAACAAGGTGTAATAGATGGTCAAGAAAATACAAACTCTAATATTTTCACTAAAAAGTTTCACGAAGTACAAAAATACTTAACTGTAACAAATCATGGATACCTTGGTTACTTAGTTGTAATGTCTCAGAAATTTTGGGATAAGTTACCAGCTGACTTACAAGCAAATGTAAAACAAGCGATAAATGATGCAACAGTTAAAGAAAGAGAATATGCGGAAGAATTAAATACTAAACAATTTAATGAAATCAAAGCATATGCAAAGAAAACTGGTAATTTAGAAATTATCAATTTGACAGCTGAACAAAAAGATGCTTGGAGACAAGCCGTAAGTAAAATTTACCCTGATTTCTACGACAATGATAAAATTGGAGAAGAATTAATCAAGGGTGCATTAGCAACGGAGTAAATATGTTTAAAATTATAAGTAAAGTAATTGGTTTTATAAACCAATCAATTGCCTCAATAGGTATTACTGCCGGTGTCGCAGTTGCGTTTACAAATGTTGTAGCAAGATATGTTTTTGATGCATCATTAGTATGGGCTACAGAGTTAACAATCTTTTTATTCTTATGGAGTGTCTTTTTTGGTGCTGCATATTGTTTCAAAAAAGATGCACATATCGCAGTAACAGTTGTATTAGATATTGTTCCATCAAGAGCAGCAAAAGTAATGTTATTAGTTTCACATTTAATAACTTTCATTTTCTTACTTTGTGTTGCTTACTTTGGATATGAATATCTATTATTAGTTAATGACTTGGATGAAAGATCAATTGACCTTTGGGATATGCCAATGTGGATTGTATATCTAGTTATCCCAATTGCATTTTCATTTGCAGCCTTTAGAGTGGGTGAAAGAATCCACGCAATATTATCTACATCTCATGATAAAATAGTAAAAGAAAGTGAAGCAGAACATGTTTTATCTGAAATGGGTATTGGAGCAAGTAGAAATGCTGATAATAAAAATGTTCAGGAGTTAAATAAAATGGTTAAAGAAGTTGAAAAGAAAACAGGAGGACTATTATGAGTGTAGCAGTACTATTTGGAATATTTTTCTTCCTAGTAATTCTTGGTACTCCAATTGCAATTTGTCTTGGAGCATCAACTTTTGTAACATTAATGTTATTTACAGATATTTCACCTATTGAAATTTCTGCAATGATGTTTGAAAAAATTGAGCATTATTCATTAATGGCAATTCCAATGTTTATTTTTGCAGGTAACCTTTTATCGAAAGGTTCAGCCGCACAAAGAATTATTGAATTTGCTAAATCTATTGTTGGTCACCTTCCAGGTGGTCTTCCAATCTCAGCAATTTTTGCATCTATTATCTTTGCTGCTGTTTCTGGTTCATCTCCAGCAACTGTTGTTGCTATTGGTTCTATTATGTTTGGTGCTATTATGCAAGCTGGTTATCCCAAGAAATATGCTGTTGGTACAATTGCAACTGCAGGTTCATTAGGTATTCTTATTCCACCATCAATCGTACTTATCGTGTATGGTGTAACAGCTGAAGTTTCTATTGGTAGATTATTTATGGCCGGTGTTATTCCAGGTATTGGTCTTGGAATAATGATGATGGTTGTAACCTATATTGGTGCTAAAAGACTTGGGTTTGAAAGAACTGAGCCACAACCTTTTAAAGTAAGATTAGAGAAAATGAAAGACGCTTCTTGGGGTCTTATGACAATTGTTATTGTAATTGGTGGTATTTATGGTGGAATCTTTACTCCAACTGAAGCTGCAGCAGTAGCTTGTGTTTGGGCATTTATTGTTTCTGTATTTATTTATAAAGATATTAAGTTAACAAATATTTATAAAACAGGATTAGAATCTGCAAAAACAACATCAATGATTATGTTTATTATTGCAAATGCAATGTTATTTGCACATTTCCTTACAATTGAAAATATTCCGCAAGGAATTACAGAAGCATTAATTGAAGCAAATGTTGATAAATATATGTTCTTATTAATGGTTAACTTACTTCTAATTCTTGCAGGTTCATTTATGGAACCATCTGCAATTATTATGATTATGGTGCCTTTATTACTTCCAGTTGCAGTTGCACTTGGAATTGACCCAATTCACTTTGGTATTGTACTTACTGTGAATATGGAACTTGGAATGGTGTCCCCACCAGTTGGACTAAACCTGTTTGTAACATCTGGACTTACAGGTATGAGTATAAAAGACGTAATTATAGCCGCATGGCCTTGGACTTTAACAATCCTTGTAGGGCTTTTATTAATTACATATATTCCAGATATCGCTTTATTCTTACCAAACTTAATGTATGGAAGCTAAGAATAAGAAAACTATTTAGAAGTATGATAGAATGGGTTTTAAGCCTATTCTATCTATTTAAAAGTAATAAAAATTTTACAGAATCTATAAATTGACTTGATATTACCCTATAGGTAATATAATTCTAAATTCAGCACCCATATATTCATTGTCTTCATACTCAAAATTGACATTTTTGGCTTCAATAGTACCACTCATACCTTCTACAATTAATTTATATGTCATATGAAGTCCTAACCCTGTACCTTGTGATTGATGTTTAGTTGTAAAATAAGGATCAAATATTTTGGGCAATATATCTTTTGGAACTCCACCTGCATTATCCTTGAAACTAATACATACATTATTATCATCTAAATATGTTTTTATAAATATCAACCTATCCTCTTTTGAAAATTCTATCATTGCATCTTTAGAATTATTAAATATATTAATAAAACATTGTATTAATTCATTTGGATAACCATTTATTTGAATATTATTATCTAGTTCTAAGGTTACATTTATATGATTACTCTTTATACTACCTTGAACAAGATGTAAAAAGCTATCTATATCATCATTCAAATTAAATGACTTTTTAACCCTATCACCTTTAATAAAGTTTCTGAAATCATTAATAGTATCTGAAAGATATTGTACATTATCATTAATAATATCCATGTCATTAATAAACATTTCATTTGTTAATAAATCCATCTCTTTTTGCATTTTTGCACCTGTTGCTATTGTTGAAATAACAGATAAGGGTTGTCTCCATTGATGAGCTATATTACCAATCATTTCACCCATAGATACCATTTTGGATTGTCCAAGTAATTGAAGTTCATGTTCTCCATTTTTTAGAACCTCTTGTTCAACCCTACTCTCAAGATTAATATTAAATTGATTAAGTTCTTCTATTTTATCTTGTAATGCAATATTAGCTTCTTTTAAAGAATGAGCATACTTCTCTCTAGTTGTTTCATATAAGTTCATCACCAAACCAGTTAAAATTAACAAGACAAGAGGAAGCATTGATTCAACATCATTTAAATTTGTATTAATAAATGGTTGAAAATTATATATAAGCATTGTTATAAAAATTAACGAAAGCATAAAATAGCCAAACTTTTTTCCAGCAAGAAAAAAAGACAGAATAATAGTTAAAAGGTACCATGCTTCCCTTAATGAATCTTCAACCAAATTAACCATAATTATAACTTGAAGGAGATAGAGACTAAGCATAGCTACATAGATGACTATTTTTAGATTATTTTTGTTGTACCTTAAAAAGAAGAAAAGACCTAAGTGAACAAACCCGTATAAAAGTTCTAACACAATTACTAAAGACTGTACTTCATGGGTTCCTATAAATATAAACAAAAAAGCTATAAAAAATGATGCAAAAATAGCTAACATTAAAATAGTATTGATTAATTGAAGCTTATCATTTAAAAATTTATCATTATGTTCAAAATTAGAACCACTGTACAGTATATTTTTCCACATAATATAATTATAGCAAATATTAATAAAGAGCTAAGATTATTATTTATTAGATCTTACAATACCCAATTCATCAAAATCTCCATCACCATCAGATTTAAATACTAAAAAATCTAAATGTTTTGGAATTTCAAAAGATATAGCTCGAATATTAGGTTCATGAGTAATTAATATTATATTACCCTTCCCTTTATATGAACTAATAAATTCTGATAGTTTTTCACTTTGAAATTCTTGATCTTCCTTACTTAGTATCTCTAAGAGAGATAAAAAATTTGCTGCTTCAGCTGTTTTAAATGCTATAGTTGCAGTGCTTGTAGTTCTACAAAATGGACTATGAATGACCTTTTCTATAGGAATATTTTTTTCAATAAAGATTTTACCAAGTTCTTCAGCATTTGTTCTACCTTCGTAAGATAGCCTTCTCTCATTAAAACAAGAAGGATCCCGTACTAAAGAATTTCCATTTGCTTTTCCTTTTTTAACTTGGGCATGTCTCATCAAGACAACATTTCCACCTTCTTTAAGAGATTCCCATAATTCTTCACTGCTAAATGCATTCTGATTTAAAGAACATATTAATAAAGGAATCATTAAAGAAGCTGATTTCACAATTTTTTTTAATCTCATAGGACATCCTTGATTTTTATCATTGGTTTTATTATTCAGAATTTTTATTCTGTATTAATTTTATAATAAACTTAGCACCTTTATATTCAATACCTTCATATAGATAATTTTCATTGAAGACCCTTAAAGTCCCTTTTAAACGATTTTGAATTATATCAAGACTCATATATAATCCAATCCCTGTACCTTGTGATTTATGTTTAGTAGTAAAATAAGGTTCAAAAATTCTATCTATAATATCTTCTTTTATTCCACCAGCATTATCTAATATTTCTATATATGAAATATTTTCTTTTTGATAAGTCTTTATAAATAGTAATCTTTTTCCTTTTTCTTTTGTAATTAAAACATCTTTAGCATTATTAATTATATTTATTAAAACTTGTATCAGTTCATTTTCAAAAGTTAATAATTCATAGTTCTCTATATTTTTTATTCTTTCTATATTTTTTGCAGTGAATTGTGCATCCACTAGTTTTAAAGTCTTAGTTACAATGTCTGAAATATTAGATTTATTTAAATTATAATTATTTGGATTAAAAAAACCTCTAAAATCATCAATAGTATTAGAAAGATATTGGGCAGAATTATTGATGGAATCTAATGCAGAATCTAATTGACTATCTGTTAAACAATCTATCTCTTTTTGTAATTTAGCACCCGTAGATGCAGTAGAAATAGCAGATAATGGTTGCCTCCATTGATGTGCAATATTACCTAGCATCTCACCCATTGCTGCCATTTTACTTTGTTGTATTAATAATTGTTCTTGTTTTCTTTTATTATTCTCATAATCAATAATTGTATTTGTATATTTTTTAATGGTTTTATCAATTCTAAAAGAAACAAATATTGCTACGATTATAGCAATAAAAGATAATAATAAAACCCAATTAATTGTTTTATTTATTGTCTCATTTGTATAAGATGTTATTGATTCTTTCATCAATAATACTTCTTTCTCTAAATCATTATAATAGAAACCACTACCTATAATCCAGTTCCAATCTTTTTGAAAATAAATATAAGATAGTTTTAGAGAGGGCGTATCGGTAGAAGGTTTTTTATACCAATATTGAGAAAACCCTTCCCCTTTTTCTTTTATTAAAGTTAAAAACTGTTTTCTAAACATATTCCCTTTTACATCTTTTCCTTTATCAGAAACTTTTTTTCCTACTAATTCAGTTCTATTTGAATTAAGTAAAACTGTAGCAAATTCATCTCCACCCTCAATATCATGAACATCTAGTATAAATAAATATTTATCCTTATTTTTTAAATTTGAAAATCTATCTAGGACATACCCTTTTGTTTGATTTTCTATGACATCAAGATATTCCCCTGTACCAATTACTAAATTAAGTGGCTCAAATCTTGTTATACAAGTTACTTTAGGAAATTCTTTATTTTGATCATTTGGTTTATTAAAATAGATTTTACTGTATCCTATTTTTTCTTTTGCTAGAATATCTGCATCAAGTTGCATTAAACTTTGACCTCTAGTATCTTTAAACTTTGTCATATCTCGACCAATAAACTTTTTTAAAGGATGCCCAAAAATGATTTTTGTACTATTATCATACATAAAATAATAACCACGATCATTGTTGAATTTTATTACTTCTAAAGCTTTTGAAATTTTCACTTTTATCTCTTCTTTATTAAGTTTATCCTTGTATTTATTGTATGTGAAGTCTGCAATATTTAAAGCAATTTGAACCTTTTCTTTTAGAGATTTTTTTAATTTATTTTCAATTCTTGTAATCTGAAATTCAATAGATTCATTTACAAAATTTACTTCTTTGTATACTCTATTTCGGTGCTCTTCTGTATACTCTTTTTTAGTTTTTTCAATATCTTCATTCATATGACTTTTAAACATATTGACCGTTATATATGCACTAACTGTTGAAATAATTATAATTGAAACAAGAACTAATGATAGAATTGGAAATAAAAATCTTTTGGGTTTATATTTATTAATTTGCATGATACTCCTAAAAGAATTTCATTTGATATAATTTACTTTAATAATTATAACGAATATATTAAAATAAAAATTAGCATAAAAAATTAATTGTTAAAAAAGTACACAGTAATAAATTCTCCCTGACTTTCAAGGAGAATTCATTTTCAAGAAGAAATCTTATTTTG
>CAJXPH010000033.1 GCA_913057765.1 uncultured Campylobacteraceae bacterium | reverse complement strand
CCTCTTCGTCGGCAGCGTCAGATGTGTATAAGAGACAGCCATATTATAGAATAGATAGTCTTTCATTTGAGAATACTCTTTTAAAAATGATCTTCTTTGTTTATATGCAACCTTTTTTTCATGTTCTTTTAAAAAATCTATTTTATTTATGATACTACTATATTCAGAAATTTTCATATTATAAGAAAAAGACGATTTAACATTTTTATCAACCGATTCAACAACTTTTCTCTCATCTATGTCTTTATAGGCGTTATTATAATAATTCCATTCTTTTTTTATTTTTCTAAAAAATGGATCCCTATTACATTTCTTATAAGTCCTCATACATACAATCAAGTCTTTGTATTCTTCTTCTATTGCATGCAATTTTAATACAGGTACATAATTACCAAAATATATTTTATCAATATGTGTTTTTAATTTATCAATCTGAGAATTAAACATAAAACTAGAAGTGAATAGTGATAAAATAATTATTATACTTAATACTATAAGTTTAAAACTAAGGCTTTTATAAAACTCTTTTTTCATTACCTATTATAAACTATAAATAATTAAACCGCTCATAAATTAAACTTAACTTTATCTTAATGCTTTCTTCGATATAATCGCGACTTTATTAGAAAGGTTTTTAATTTGTTAAATATAAAAGATACATTTATAGGTAAAGATGCCAAAAGTGATATTTTATCAGGACTTGTGGTTGCAGTGGCCTTAGTACCAGAAGCTATTGCTTTTTCATTTATTGCACAAGTTAGTCCAATTGTTGGATTATATGCCGCATTTATTTTAGGACTAATTACTGCTATTATGGGTGGAAAGCCTGGTATGATTTCAGGTGCAACTGGAGCTGTTGCAATTGTATTAGTTGGTGTGAGTATTTCAGCAAAAACAATACTTGAAGCGCAAGGATTAAGTGGTAATGCAATTTCATTTGGAATAGTACAATATATTACACTTACTGCCATTGTTGCAGGTCTTATACAAATATCTATTGGTGCATTTAAAATGGGTAAATTTATTCGTTTAGTTCCTCAGCCTGCTCTACACGGTTTTGTAAATGGTTTAGCTGTAGTAATTGCAACTAGTCAGTTTAAGTTCTTAGATGGATCGGGAATGATTATGTATGCAATTATACTAGGAACAATGGCTACAATGTATTTTTTACCAAAATTTACATCTGCAGTTCCAGCTGGACTTATTGCAATCATTGTATTCACACTTGGAGTTTATATTACAGGTGCTGATACAAAACTTGTTGGAGACTTAGCAAACTTAGCTGAGTTTAAAGGTTTACTACCAAGTTTTCATATTCCTGATGTAATTTTAGATTTTGAAGCACTTAAACTTGTTCTTCCTTATGCAGTTATCGTTGCTCTTGTTGGTGTTATTGAATCACTTTTAACACTTTCAGTATTAGATGAAATCAGTGGAACAAGAGGTAGTGCAAATCAAGAATGTATAGCTCAAGGGACAGGAAACATTACTTGTGGATTATTTGGAGCAATGCCAGGTTGTGCAATGATTGGACAATCTATTATCAACTACACATCAGGTGGACTAGGAAGACTTTCAGGGATTGTGGCTTCAATAGGATTAATTTTATTAGTAGCAACTCTTACTGATTTATTAAATATTATCCCCGTTGCAATCTTAGTTGGTATTATGTTCATGGTTGCTATTGGTACGTTTGAGTGGAGTTCTTTTGGAAGAATTACTAAAATGCCTAAGAGTGATGCCTTTGTACTTGTTACGGTAACTGGGATTACTATTGTTGCAGATTTAGCAATTGCTGTAATTTCAGGTGTTATTATTTCTGCATTAGTCTTTGCTTGGAAACATGCAAAAGTAACAGCTAGAACACATAGAGAAGATGATGGAACAAAAATATATGACTTTGATGGACCATTATTCTTTGGAAGCGTAACAGCGTTCAATGACAACTTCGATATAAAACATGATCCAGAAAGTGTTATTTTAGACTTTAAAGATGCTAGAGTAATGGATATTTCAGGGGTGGAAGCAATTGATGCAATAACTAAAAAATATAAAGAAGCTGGGAAGAAACTTACAATTAGACACTTAAGTTCAGATTGTAAAAAAATTCTTAAAGATGCTGGACCATTTTGTACATATGAGGAAGATGATCCAAACTACAAAGTAGCTATAAACTACTAACACATAGGGATAAACAAACTAGTTTATCCCCCTTATTTACTTTTTCTTTTCCCTTTGATATAATATACTTATAATACAATAATAGGTTTGTTATGGAAATAAATAATTTTTCTCAATCATCATCAATCATTTATCAAGAGCTAGCTCAAAAAAGAGCTGAATTATCAAATGTAGATAAAAAAGAACTTGAAAAATCTACGCAAGAATCTTATGATAAAGTAAATATTAGTGATAATAAATATGATGAAAAAGATTATAACAGAGTATTAGACAAATTTAAAGATCTTGATGCTCAAACTAAAATTCATGAACAAACTCATGCCTCAGGAGCACCTACAACTGCACCAATAAGTTATAGCTATCAAATTGGTCCAGATGGAAACTTGTACGCTACAGGTGGTTCAGTAAGATTTGAAACTTCTATTCCAGAAGATAAGCAAAGTGCGAATGTAAAATTAGAACAATTAAAAGACGCTTCAAGTTCAGTAGATGAATTAAGTAGTGCAGATGCACAAATTGCTCGTACTGCAAACTTAAATAAACTTTTACTACAAAGTCAAGATTATAATCAAGGAGGAAGTAATGAGAATTGATAATAATATAAATGCCATGACAGCATCCGCTGTACAAATTGACAAACTTGCATCAAACTTAGCAGATGTTGCAAATACTGTTGGTGACCCACAAAATCAAGAAGTAACACAAGATTTAATTGATTCAATAGTAGGTCAAATCCCTGAAGTTATTTCATATGAAGCAAATGCAGAGGGTATCAAAACTCAAAATGCCGTTGCTGATATATTACTAAATTTAAAGGCTTAAAAAATAATGTCAAAAATAAATATCGTATGCCCACATTGTCAAAAAATAAATGCTATACCTAAAAAGGATAGTTACGCAAGAGCAAATTGTGGATCTTGTAAGAATTCACTTCTAGACACAACCCCAATAGAGTTAGATGAATCAAATTTTGATCATGTAGTTGTTAATTCTGAAATACCTGTAATAGTTGACTTCTGGGCACCTTGGTGTGGACCTTGCAAAATGATGGCACCAATTTTTAATGAAGTAGCACAAAATTATCCGTTAAAAGCTTTATTTGTAAAAGTTAATACAGAGGCACATCAAAATTTGGGTGCTAAATATAATATAAGATCTATCCCTACACTTGTTGTTTATAAAAATGGAAGTGAAGTTAAAAGAGTAAGTGGAGCACTAGACCCATTAAAACTTTCTAATCTTGTTAATGAAAATTTATAAAAACTAAGAGTTAGTTTTTATAAATTTCTTTAATTGATTTAATTGATTTTCATTAAATACTTCAATATCATTTTCAATTAAAAGTTTTGCAGTTAAACCCTGCCCTTGTATTAAGTTTTTAGAAAAAGTGCCATCATAAATTTCTTCGTTACCACATGATGGAGATTTTGATTTTAGTAAAGCTACTTTTATACCCTCTTCGTTACAAAGGTCTAGGGCACCTTTTGCTCCAACTAAAAAGTTAATTGTTACATCAGTTTTATCTTTATTTTGCACAATAAAAGGTTTAGTTCTACTAACTATTTCAGCAGCTTCTCTTGGAGTTGGTAAACCTCCTGATACTTCTGGACAAAAAGAATATATATCATTATCACAAAGTATATCCATAAAAAGTTCTTTTTGTGAAAATGTAAAAGAACTACCTTGTGCAATTGATGAGTTTTCTCCATCATACCTTACATCTTCACCCAATAAACATGCTGAAATTAAAATCTTCATATGATACTAATCTCTATCTCTATTTAATAATTCTTTATCAAAGAATGTAGAAGTTTGAACATTGTTAAATGCTGCTTTCATAGAAACAAACATTTGTGGATTTTCTTCTTCAAGATTAGCTAAAAGCTCTTTTGTTTTTGCCCTTGCATGGGGCATTTTAACATCAAATCTCAGTCCAGGACAAGCTTCATCGCCTATAACTTTTAACTCATTTGTATCAGCAAAGGCTCTTAATTGTCTTTCTCTACAAAAGATTAATGGTCTAATTACTTCTAAACCATTTTCTGCTTTATAAATAGGAGGCATAGATCTTAAAGCACCACTATATAAGAAGTTCATAAAGAATGACTCCATAGCATCATCTAAATGATGTCCAAGTGCTACTTTATTATATCCTTGCTCTAGTGCAGTTGTATAAATATACCCTCTTCTCATTCTTGAAAAAAATGAACAAAATGATGAATTTTTTCTAATTTTTTCGCCAGCTAATTCAAAAATTTCTGTATCTATTATTTCATGGTCAATTCCATGTTCTTTACAATGGTCAGCTAAAAACTGAATTTGTTCACCCATTCCATAAGTTACGGTTACTGCTTTAAATTCAAAATCAAAAGGAACAACACTTTTTAATCTTTTTAATGCATGAATTAAAGTTGTTGAATCTTTTCCACCTGAAAAACCTACAAGAACTTTATCCCCTTCTTTTATTAAGCCGTATTCAGCATTAGTTTTACCAACTAATTTAGATATTTTTTTACTTAACTCTATCAAAATTATATATCCTATATATTTTTTCGCGATTATATCAAAAAAAAGAGAAATAGTCTATATTTATTGTAGCTAGCTTTATAATATAGTAAACAAAAAGTACACACTATTTATTTATAATTCATTAAAAGGAACATCCATGAAAAAACTATTAATAATAACTGCCCTTATATCAAATATTTTATTTGCTCAAGATTATACTTTTGAATCAAAAGATCATAGAGTTAACATCATTGAATTATATACATCACAAGGCTGTAGTTCTTGTCCTCCTGCGGATAAGTGGTTATCAGACTTAAAAGAACATCCAAAAGTTTTTAAAGATTTTATTCCTATGGCGTTTCATATTACTTACTGGGATTTTATTGGATGGAAAGATATATTTGCTAATAAATCTCATGACAATAGACAAAGATATTATTCTAATAAAGTTTGGAAGAAAAATTCTGTTTACACACCCCAGTTTATTACAAATGCAAAAGAATATAAAAAATGGTTTTCAAATCGAAATTTTCCAAACTTTGAAAAGAAATATGGTGGCAAGTTAAAAGTAAATCTAGATGACAATAAACTACAAATATCTTATTTCAATAAAGATATTAAAAATCAAAAAATATATCTAAATATTGGTATATTAGGTTTTGATTATGATATTGATATTAAAAGAGGTGAAAATAAATATAAAACTTTAAAACATGATTTTGTAATTCTAAATCATATACAAAAATTTGCAGAGATTAAAAATAATAAATTTGATTTAAATACAATTCTATTGGATTTAAAAAAAGATAATAAGAAAAAAGCTTTAGTAGTATGGTTAAGTAAGTATGATTCAGATATTCTTCAATCAACTGGTGGATATATCTAAAAAAAGGGTAAAAATTAACTCCTTTTTTAGCTAAACTCATTATAATTCATACCAATTTAACTTAAAAAGAAAATATAAATGACTGAAGAAGAAACACAAGAATTTAAACATACGATAGCAAGATCTATTATTCCAATAGTTCAAAATATGACAGAAGATCAAATTAGAAAGATTATTAAGATTGTTGAAAAAGAACATAAAGACTTACCCCAAGGCTTTGGGAATATGCTTTATGAACAAATTCTTATCATGAAATATAACGGAAGATATTAATCTCCCGTTTTTAATTTAACACTATTTACTAAACCTGCAATAACTACACAAACTAACCCAACCACATAAATAAATTCAATTGGCTCATCAAATAATATGATTAAATAAATGGCAGATAAAATTGGTGTTATAAATACAAATGGTGCTAAATACGAAGCTTCTGCAAGTTTTAATGCGTTAACCCATAAAAGATACGAAAATCCATTTAAAAATATTCCATTTAGAAGTACCGGAAACCATTCATATAAACTAGGAAAGGCGAAAGAAGAGAAATAAAACATAGAAAGAAGAGAAACAATTGTTGCACTAAAAAAGTACATAGATGTAACTCCAATTGGTTCTAAATGAACTTTTTTGCTTAATACAGAAAATAATGCAAAAGAAGAAGCCCCTAAAAATACCAATATAATCACAGAAAAATTATCCACATGAATATTTGAAAAATCACCTTTTGAAAGAACTATAAGAACTCCCGAAAATCCTAATAAAACAGCTATTACTTTTCTAATAGTTAATTTTTCTTTTAATAAAAACAATGAAAATATTACAATAGAAATAGGCCAAGTATACTGAACAACAAGCACTTCTAAACCTTTAGCTTCTTTATATCCAAGATATAAAAATAAATAATAAATATATGTTCCTAAAAGACCTAAAATAATAACATTTATCCAATCCCTTATTGAATATTTCTTAATTTCAGTTACTTTCTTCTTAAAAATAGTTGTTGCAAATAAACATACAAAAGATATAAGACTTGACCAAAAAAGAAATTGATGATTATCTAAAGATGATTGTGCAAACTTTGCAGCAGGAGGTATCATAGCCCATAAAGCTACACAGATAAGAACTAAAATAGTTCCTTTTGTTTTATTTGTCATTTAATATCCTAAATAATTTGTAATAAATCATATAATAATCTGATGAAGCTTAGAACACTCAACTAAATGCTTCTTATCCTCATTAATATTATTAATAATTCCTTGGTGACTATTTATATGTGCGTTATAAACATACATAAAAAGTTCATCATCTTATTGATCAGATAAAGAAGCATTAGTCTTTTTCAAAGATTCACTTTTATTAAAAATTCTTCTTTCAAATAAAGTATCCATATCATCATGAATAATTGAATCCCTATCTAAAAATATTAATTTTTCTTTATCTAACTCTTTTACATTCTTTAATCCCATTACTGCAAGTAAACTTTTCATACTTTTTAATATATTATTATGATAATTTTTTACATATGTAGAATGTTTCTTTACAAAGTAATGTTTTCTTTTTTTAATATCTTGAGTTGCTAGTCCAACGGGACACTGATGTTTACTTGCACCTGAACAATATCTAGCTCGAATACATCCTGCACTCATCATAAAACCCCGTGCTATTTGAACGAAGTCTGCACCTAAACAAAGTGTTATAATTACATCATCGGGAGTTAATATCTTTCCACTTGCAGATATTTTTACTTTATCTCTAACCCCATGATCTTTTAGTACTTTGTCAACTAAATATATTGCATCTCTAATATCCATACCAATTCTTTCCATCATGTCCAATGGAGCAGTAGCACTACCACCACTACCACCATCTATAGAGATGTAATCTGGATATGGAAGATTTAATTTAACTCTTCTTTTTATCTCTTTTGCAATAGGAACTATATTGTTATAATCAGAGATAACAATTTTAATACCAACAGGTTTACCTGAAGCTTTTTGTAACTCTCCTATAAAATCAAACAGTTCTTCATTTGAATTTGCATAAGGAAATCTATTTGGTGAGAAAGCATCTTTATTTGCTTCTATATTTCTATAATAAGCAATTGAAGGTGTAACTTTAGAAGCTACAAGCTTTCCCCCTGTTTGTTTTGCACCTTGTGCAATTTTAATTTCCGTCATACGACAAAAGCTCATCTGTTTTTTATAACGTTCAATGTCAAACTTTCCTTTTTTTGTTCTAACGCCATACAACCCTGAACTTATTTGTAAAATAATATCAGGTATATCTTTTGGAACCTCTTTAGGAAAACTATCTATTGATGCTTCCCAATTTGGTCTATAAAAACAATCTTTCTCTTTATTAAATACATAAGTATCAGCTTCTGGGTCTTTTCTAAATACTGTTTTTCTATAAAAATCTATTGCAACAGGTACATTGAATAATATTTTTGACAATTTAAAAAATCTTTCTTGAAAAGTACTACCTCTTACTTCTTTCATATATTTTGTATCATAATTATTATGAGTTACAAAAAAGTTTGATGTTAAACCACCTTCTCCTGAATTAATAGGAAAAGCACCATCTTTTGCGCCACAAACAAAGGCTCTTGTCCCTTCTGGAGAAATAGAACCATCACTCATTGGTCCACGTCCAATAATAGAAGATGCATTAAAAGGTTGATCTCTTTCTTGTCCAAAAGTAATTGAAAAATCATTTTCAACTTCATCTTCATTTAAAACAATATTTGTATGTCTTAACATAAATTTTGGTTTTGGGAGAGGTTGAGAAGGAGAAAAAGATGCATAATTTACTTTATCTCGAGAAGCTCCATAAACCCATTCAAGTTTATCCATTGATTCATAGAATTTTTCATCTCCAAAGTATTGTCTAAAAGGTTCTCTAAACTCTTGGAATACAAATCTCAATCTTCCAATAATTGGATAATTAACTAATATTTGGTGTTTTCTTTGTACATATTTGTCATGGATATACCATGCAAATATTAAAATAAATAAGCATATGAATAGTTTAATCCATATTTCCATAATAATTCCTAATTGATTGTTTTGATATTTGGTTTTTAACTTTAGTATATTAGAGAACAGGCACTATTAAGGAGACATTGGGATGGGGAGGAATATAAAATCTATCTAATATACCTGCTCACTAATATACTTTTAAAGAAAAATAATACTAATTAAACAAGAGGATTTAACCTCTTATTTAATTTAGTTAATAGCTCTTGCTCCGATATTTCCATATCTATGGAAAGAGTGAGAAATAGATTGCTCAATGAAGTAATTAAGAAGCTCTAGTCTTCCTTCCATCATTGGTTGTTGTCTAACAATAAATGTTACTGATTTAGCAGCTTCTGTAAATACTAATTCAGGCACTTTTTTAACATCTGAGTAAATAATTCTCTCATATTGTGAAAGTGTTTTAACAAAATCTTTATCTGATTGAATAATCATCGAATCTCTATTTGTAAATAAAACATCTCTTCCTTCTTCTAAGAATTTTTCTACAAGTTTATTATTATCAATTGAAACTTTAAAATGAACACCTGAAACTCTTGCTGCTAAAATTCTAGAAACTGTTTCAAATAAACTATCATCAGAAGATACTCTGATTAATACATTTTTTAAAGGTACGTATTTGAAATGATTATCTTCACCTCTAACATTTGCATAATCTTTCTCTTGTGAAAACTCATTTTCATAATTCCAGTAGTAAGATTGTAGAGCAAGAGATAATCTTTCGAAATCTTTATCTTTACTTTTACAAGAATCAATATATATTGTTAATTCACTATTTTCTTTTTTACTTACTTTTGGAGTAGAAGTCTCGATAACATCAACAAATTGTGTTATGTAATTATAGAATCCAGCTTTTCTACCAGCACCAATTGCAGATTTACCCATTCCACCAAATGGCTGTCGAAGAACGATTGCTCCAGTTGTTCCTCTATTTACATAAAGGTTACCAGCTTTAAGGTTCTCTTTCCAGTATATTACTTCTCTTTCATCTAAAGATTCAATTCCTGAAGTTAATCCATATCCTGTTGCATTTACAATATCAACTGCGTGTTTTAAATCACTTGCTCTAATAACTGCTAAAACTGGTCCAAACAACTCATTCATATGAATAAAGTTCCCTTCAGAAACTCCCCATTTAATTGCTGGTTTTAACATAAATTCATTATCTTCTGCATATGAAGGAGCTAATGCCCATTCTTCCTTACCTTCAAGCTCGTTAATAGCTTTTTTAAGATTTCCAGAAACAGGATTTGCCAAAGTACCAATTCTATTTTTAAAATCCCAAATAGAACCTACACTCATAGAAGAAGCAGTATCAATTAAAGCTTTTTTAAATCCAGCATCATTATAAACTTCATCTTCAAGAACTAATAATGAAGTAGCCGAACATTTTTGACCTGAATTCCCAAAGGCACTTTGACATACATTTTTAACAGCTTGTTCTCTATCTGCCATATTTGTAACAATAGTTGCATCTTTACCACCAGTTTCCGCTGATAAGAATAAGTCATTTCTAGTATCTAACATAGTTGCAGCAGTATCTTCTCCACCTGTTAAAATTAAGAAATCAATATCTTTATTAGGAATTAGGTGTTCACCTGCTAATGCTCCTGGACAAGGGAGAAACTGTAAAGTATTTTTTGAAATTCCAGCATCCCAGAAACATTTACACATTTCATAAGAACATAAAGCAGCAACAGAAGCTGGTTTAATAATAACCGTATTCCCAGCAGCTAATGCAGAAGCTACACCACCTACAGGAATAGCAATAGGGAAATTCCATGGAGGAACTACAACACCAACACCTTTACCATTTAATTCTAAGTTTGAATATTCATCAAAGTGTCTAACTGCATGAGAATAGAATTCAATAAAGTCAATTGCTTCAGATACTTCAACATCAGTTTCAGTAAATACTTTACCAACTTCAGCAGCAGCAACACCAATTAAATCATCTCTTCTTTCTCTAAATTTAATTGCAACTGCTTTTAATGCTTCATGTCTTTGTACATGAGATAAATCTCTCCATCCATCAATATCATCACGTGCTACTTGAACAGCTCTTTTAATATCATCTTCATTTGCCATTGCAAATCTACCTGCAAGAACATTATCTTTTACTTGTGACTTATCAATTGCATCGTAAATTTTTCGCTCTGCCACTAAATCTTCTCCACCTACAACAACAGGAGCAATTGTATGAACAGTATCAGCACTATTTTTCCATTTTTTTACAATATTTCTAGCCCATTCATGGTTTTTAGGCAAGACAAAGTCTGTATCGGCTTCTGCATGGTAAGAATTTGTATCAAAAGATGAATTAGAAAAATTATCCCATTTTTCATCTAATCTATCTTGTTGTCTTTTTGCTCCAACGAATGAAGTTTTCTCAGCATCAAAAGAATCAATAAAAAGTTCTCTTTGCATATTCCAATCAGAAGAACCAACTGTTAATCCAAAAGAATATCTAATAAAGTTATCAGGTCCTGTATTTTCATCAAGTCTTCTAACTAAGTAAGCAATTGCATTTGTAAACTGCTCTTTTGCTGCTGTTGGTGCATAAAGAATCACTTCTTTTGAAATCTCTTTAATTGCTAGACGTGCAGCTTCGCTCATACCTTCAAGCATTTCTAAAGTATGGTATTTTGAAACATCATTATCATTTGCTAACTGTGTAGCATATGCTAATTCAAATAAGTTATGAGAAGCAGTTCCAATGTGCATATACGGTGCATTTTCTTTTTGAAGTGCATATCTTGCCATTCTTTTATAATTTGAATCTGTATCACGCTTATCAGTATAGGTTACCATTTCCCAATGTTTTTGAGAGGCTTCAGTTTCTTCCATTTCCATATTAGCACCTTTTACAAGTCTAAACTTAATAGGAGCTCCACCATTTTCTACTCTATTTCTTACCCAATCACATAAATCTTTTTGAACATTGAACGAATCAGGTAAATATGCTTGAAGTACGATACCTGCATAGAAGTCTTTAAACTCTGCTTTATTTAGTGTTTTTTTGAATACTGCTACCGTAATATCTAAATCTCTATATTCTTCCATATCAAGGTTTATAAATTTATTTGATTTTGTTCCATCTGGAGCAATGTATGGGTATTTTTGTGCTTGTTTATAAATTTTTGTTAATTTTTCAACTAAAACTTCAACTGTATGGTCAAAGTTTAATGCATTAATTTGAGAATAAATTGTCGAGATTTTTATAGAAATATAATCAATATTTGGATTACTTAATGCTTTTAAATATTTTTCCATTCTTTCTTCAGCTTCTTCTTCACCAAGAACTACTTCACCAATGAGGTTAATATTTACTCTTGTTCCTTCAGCTTTTCTCATTATTAAGTGTTTATTAAAAGGTCCTTCTTCTCCTTTAATAACTACTGTTTTTGTATCTTCTCTAATTTGATTTACAAACATTGGAACTGATAAATCAGGAACAAATTTACCAAAGTTCTGGAATAACCATAATAATGTTTTATCTTTTGTTGTAAAAAAGTGTGCCATTCCATGTTTTTCAAGTAAAAATATGATTTGGTTTGCAATTCTAGCATTTGAATCTGCTCTAAAACATTGATCCATTAATTCAATTAAAAGTGCTTTATCTTTTGGGTGATCTAGCATTTTATTCATTTTTACATAGAACTCTCTATCAAAATCACTTACTAGCTGTGTTGCTCTGTTTTGCCACTTTTCTGCTAACTTTATTGATGAATCTATTAGTTCTTGCTCATTTTTCATTTCTCGTCCTTAAAATTAATTCGTTTTTAACTAAATTTTAAGTAGCTTTACAAACAGGTTTCAATTATCTGTACTAGAGGGGAGCAACCGCCAAGTATGCCCCTCATGCTACTTTTCTTCAACTTTTTCTTTTTTTTAGTGTTTTTTCCCTAAATACGCTTCTTGAATTGTCTCTGAATTTAATAATTCGTCAGCAGTACCTTCATGGGTAATTTTTCCTACTTCAAGTACATAAGCTCTATCTGCCAATTTTAATGCAGCTTTTGCATTTTGTTCAACTAATAAAACAGTTACACCAGTTTGTGCAATCTCTTTTACAGCTTTAAAAATACCTTTAATTAAAATAGGAGCTAATCCTAATGATGGTTCATCTAAGATTAGTAATTTTGGTTTAGACATAATTGCCCTACCAATTGCAAGCATTTGTTGCTCACCACCAGAAAGCGTTCCTGCAAGTTGCTTTCTTCTTTCTTTAAGTCTTGGAAGAATGTCATAAATCCATTCTAAAGTCTCTTTATCATGATCTTTAAGTGTATAGGCACCCATCATTAAGTTCTCTTCAACTGTTAAAATTCCAAAAACTCTTCTTCCTTCAGGAGAATGAGACATACCAAGAGAAACAATATCATGTGCTTCACATTTTGTAATATCATTTTTATCAAAAACAATACTTCCAGATTTGGCTTTTAAAAGTCCAGAAATTGTTTGTAATGTTGTTGTTTTTCCAGCACCATTAGCACCAAGAATTGTTACAACTTCACCACGTCTAACATGAAGACTAATTCCTTTGATTGCTTCAATTGCACCATAAGATACTTGAAGGTCTTTTATATCTAATAATATTTCATTATTTACCATTACTCATCCTCTTCGTCATCGTCTGTTCCAATATAAGCTTCAATCACTCGTGGGTCACTTTGTACAAATGAAGGTTCACCTTGAGATATCTCTTTACCAAAGTTAATAACAGTAATATAATCAGTTAATTTCATAACCATTTCCATATCATGTTCAATCATCATAATTCCAAGACCCATTTCTCTAATCTTCAAAATGATATTTGTTAATTCGATAGTTTCATTCTCATTTAATCCAGCAGCTGGTTCGTCTAAGATTAAAATCTCCGGATCAGCAGCTAAAGCTCTAGCCATTTCAATTTTTCTTTGATTACCATAGGATAAATCTCCAGCTGGAGTTGAAGCATATTTTGTTAAACCGAAAAATTCCATAAGCTCAGCAACTTTTTCCCAATGTTTCTTTTCATCAGCTCTATATGCTGATGTATGAATAATTGAGTGAAACCATTTCTGAGTTGATTTAGTATGAGTACCTGCAATTATATTTTCAGCAACACTCATCTCTTTAAAAAGTCTAATATTTTGGAAAGTTCTTAAAACTCCTCTTTGAGCAATTTTATGAGGTTCCATTCCTGTGATATCTTCACCTTTGTATTTAATAGTTCCTTTTTCTGGAGTATAAATACCTGTTACACAGTTAAAAAGTGTAGTTTTTCCAGCACCATTAGGGCCAATAATTCCATAAATCTGACCTGGTTTAACTTTAATAGTTAAATCATCAATTGCAACTAAACCATGGAAAAACTTTGAAACATTTTCAATTTCTAATACATATTCCATTATTTTGTCTCCTCTGTTTCAGTTGCTTTCTTTTTAAGAAATTTTGGAATATTTCCAAATTTCGCTGGCCATACACCATTTGGTCTTAAAATCATTGTTAATACCATTGCAGCACCAAAGATTAAGTATCTTGATTCTTTAAACTCAGTAAATAGTTCTGGTAATACAAACATTACAAATGTTCCAATAATAATTCCAGGAAGTGATGCTGATCCACCTACAAGAACAATGGCAAAGAACATAACTGATTGCATAAAGTTAAATGACTCTGGACTTACAGCTGAATACTGAATAGCAAAAACTGAACCCGCAGCACCTGCAATAGCAGCTCCAAGAGCAAAAGCAAATAATTTGTAATAAGAAACATTAATTCCCATAGATTTTGCAGCTATTTCATCTTTATGAATATAGTATAAAGCTCGTCCATAAGCAGAAGTATCTAAGTTTCTAATAATCAATAGAGTAACAACTAGTAAACCAAATGCTAAATAATAAATAGCTGTATCTGAAAACAGTTCATAACCAAATATTCTAAATACATCAATTCCAAAAATACCATTTGGACCGCCTGTTAAACCAAATACATCGTTAGATAAAACTTGTTCAAAAATAATATTAAATCCAATAGTTGCAACTAGTAAGTAGTCACCTCTTAAGTGAATAATTGGACCCGCAAGTAAAATTGAAAATATAACTGGAATAATAATTGCAAACGGAATTGTTGCAATAATTTCTAATCCGAAATGTACATTTAAGATAGCTGTTGTATAAGCTCCCATTCCAAAGAATATTGCATGCCCCATATTAAAAATACCAGCACGACCTAAAATAATATCTTGAGAAAAAGCAACTACTGCAAATACTAAAAATGTAATACCAATACTTAACCAAGCAGAATCAACTAAAAATGGAAAAACTGCCATAACTACTATAAATAATGTAGCAATACCTGTAGTTTTATTCATTATACTTTCTCCGCCGTTTTTTCACCAAGAAGTCCTGTAGGTTTTACAATTAAGATTATAATCAATAATATAAATGTAAATGTCTCAGCCCATTCTGTTGAAATATAACCTGAAATCATTGCATTAAATAATCCAAGTAATAAACCACCAAGCATTGCTCCAGGAATTGAACCAATACCACCAATAATCGCAGCAATAAATGCATTTAATCCATAAAGCCATCCCATATCAAATGTTAGACCTCTATAGTAAATACCAATAAATAAACCACCGATTGCTCCAAGCATAGAACCAACTATAAAAATAGTCATAATAATTCTGTTTACATTAATACCCATTAGTTTTGCAGCATCTTGATCTATTGCAGTAGCTCTAATTGCTGTACCAATTTTTGTTTTATTAATAAAAATATAAAGTGAAACCATTAAAACAGCTGATAATACTAAAATTACCAATTGTGTAAATGAAATAATCACTCCGCCAAAGTTCCAAGACGTTGAAGGAAATACATCTGCTGGGAAAATTTCCATATTTGGACCCCAAATTAACATAATCCCATTTTGAATTACAAGTGAAGCTCCAAGTGCTGAAACAACTGCACTAAGTCTTGGTGCCGTTCTTAAAGGTCTGTATGCTAGACGCTCAAGAAGAACACCTATAAAAGCAACTACTATTGCAGTTAATGAAAATACTATTACAATATTCACTAAAGACAATGCATTTGAACCATAAAATTGAGTAAAAATAGTAAGTCCCACATAAGCAGAAAAGGCAACAAGGTCACCGTGTGCGAAGTTGATTAACTTCATCACACCGTAAACCATTGTATAACCTAAAGCTACCAATGCATATAAACTTCCTACTGTTAAACCATTTATTAACTGTTGAAGAAAAATATCCATTATTTATTGCCTTTAATTATTTTACTACTTCTTTAGTACCATCATTTTTCATATTATATACAACAAATTTGGCACCAACTCTTTCTCCATCTTCTCTGATGTTAAAAGGTCCAGTAATTCCTGGGAAGTCTGTCATTGTGTTTCTAATATAGTCAGAAATCTTTTTAGTATCAAAAGATTTAGTTTGTTCAACACCTTCAATAACAGCTCTTAATCCATCAGCATTTGTAACAGGCCAAATTGATGGAGGATCCATTTTAAACTCTGCTTTATATGCTGCTAAATATTTTTTAGCTTCTGGGTAAGGTAAGATTTCTGGAGTTGGGAAGTTAATTAAAACTGTACCTTCTGCAGATTTTCCAGCTAACTTAACAAAGTCTGGATTATCATTTGAATCTCCACCAACAAAGTCAGCATTAATTTGTAATTGTGCTTGTTGAGCTCTGATAAGTCCACCATCAGTATAGTAACCTGAGTAATAAATTACATCTGGCTTCATTGCTTTGATTTTTGTTAAAACCGCTGTAAAGTTTTGAGTACCTGATTTAACTTTTCCTCTAAATATTACATTACCACCAAGTGCTTTTGTTGATGCTTCAGTTGAATCACCAAGACCTGCTGAGTAAGAAGAATAATCAGATAAAACTACAACTGTCTCTTATACACATCTGACGCTGCCGACGAAGAGGATAGTGTAGAT